>JAFZVU010000086.1 GCA_017617655.1 Bacteroidales bacterium | reverse complement strand
TTTATTGCATATATAGGAAGAAATTCTTTGGCAATTTTAGTTTTCTCCCCGTTATTTACAGTATTTACAAAGTTTTATGCACCCATCTTTGCCTTTGATAAAACTGCCATTCTTTGGACGCTGTTCAGTTTGGCATTGGTAGTGTCCCTTTGCCTGTTATGTGCGGCATTGTTCGACAGATTGTCGTTGTCTCGCATCATTGCAGGGAAGAATATATACTCCAGGCTATACCAAGGGCAAGGGACAAAATAATAATTGAACTTGAATATGACAGAAACGAAAATCGATTTATCAAAATATGAGAATCATCTGGGGCGAAAGCATCAGGTTATTCGTCTTTTGTGGAGCATAACATGGACATTGTGTGCAAGGTGGTTGCCCAGAAGTTTCGGTAAAGGCTGGAAAAACTTCCTTTTGCGACTGTTCGGGGCCAAAATTGCCAAAACGGCCCATGTGTACAGTACGGCAAAGATCTATTATCCTCCATTCCTTACAATGGGAGATTATTCATGTCTTGCAGGCGATGTGGAATGTTATAATGTCGCTCCAATATCTATCGGGGCTAATACTACGGTATCTCAAGGTGCATATCTATGTACAGCCAGTCATGATGTAACAGATCCTCTGAATCCGCTTATAACAGCTCCGATCGTTATTGAAGATCAGGCTTGGATTGGGGTAAGGGCATTTATTGGTATGGGAGTCACAATCGGTCAAGGAGCCGTCGTGGGTGCTACTGCCAGCGTATATAAGGATGTAGAGCCATGGACGATAGTCGGAGGTAATCCCGCAAAATTCATAAAGAACAGAGAGGTAAAATCATAAACGGTCATGCTTGACATTACAACCATAGTTCTCACATATAATGAGGAAATACACATAGCCCGCTGTTTGGAGAATGTCTGCTCTTTCTCGAAGAAGGTGATTATTGTTGATAGTCCTTCAACTGACCGTACACGAGAGATTGCAGAGAGTTTCAATGGCAGGACCTCCAATGTCGAGGTTGTCGAGCATAAATATCCCGGGAATCAGGCTGAGCAGTTCAACTGGGCTATTGACAACCTAAAAATTGACACGGAATGGGTGCTGAGAATTGATGCTGATGAGTATCTGTTGCCAGAATTAGTGGAGGAATTGAAGCAAAAGTTGCATGAAATGCCTGAGGATGTGACAGGCATAGAGTTCAAACGGCGGCATATTTTCATGGGGAAATGGGTTAAGCATGGCATATATCCGGTCATTATGATGCGTATGTTCCGTACTGGCTATGGACGTTATGATGCTCGTTTGATGGATGAACACATCACTTTGAAGGAAGGACGTTCGGTTGTTCTTGACAATGATTTCTGTGACCATTCATTGATATCTGTCTCGGAATTTTGTAAAAAGCATATTAATTATGCCCATCGTGAGGCTGTTGAGATACTGAACGAAACCTATAGTCTTTCGTCGGCAGATCCAGACAAAGATTTGCATTTGGGCGCGCAGGCAGCAGAAAAACATAATACAAAGAGCAGGTATAACCGCCTTCCCCTGTTCTGGCGCTCGTTTGCATACTTCATCTATCGCTACTTCCTGCGAGGGGGATTCATAGACGGCAAAGAAGGCTTCCTGTTCGCTTTCCTTCAAGGATGGTGGTATCGCACTCTTGTTGATGCAAATATCCTTGAGGCGAAGAAATGGCTGAAAGCCAATAATCTGAATGCCGAGACCCCGGAAGGAAAACAAGCATTAAAAGCATACCTCAAGGATAATTGGGACATCACTTTATCCTAGTAACTGACTAGTTTTGACTCATGAAGATATCTGTTGTCACGGCGACATTAAATAGCGGGGCTACTTTGAGGGATACTCTTGAGAGTGTTCTCCGGCAGGATTATCCTGACTATGAACTTGTCATCAAGGATGGTGGCTCAACGGATGACACACTGGATATCTGTCGTGAGTATGAGCCGAAGTTTGAGGGACGGATGAAACTGATATCTTCTCTCGACAAAGGGATCTACGACGCAATGAATCAGGGGATAAAGCTTGCTTCAGGCGAAGTGGTAGGCATATTGAACTCGGATGATTTCTACACATCGTCGGATATTCTGCAGACCGTCGCAAGCAATTTTGAGCAGAATGCTGACATTGATGCCATTTATGGTGACATACACTATGTCAAGGCTGACGACACCTCGAAAATTGTGAGATATTACTCAAGCAGATTGTTCAGAAGGAGCTTGATGCGTTTCGGGTATATGCCTGCCCATCCTTCGTTCTACTGCAAGAAAGCGACATACGAGCGTTTCAAGGTCGGTGGAAGCAACGATTATTACGATTCTTCATACAAGGTTGCCGCCGACTTCGAGTTTCTTGTCAGGACAATATTCGTAGGACAGATAAAGACACAATACGTCAATAAAGACTTCGTAACCATGCGTTATGGTGGCGCGAGCAATTCCGGGCTAAGAAGTCACAGGCAAATAAACAGCGACCATCAGCGGGCATTAAAGGAAAACGGGGTGTACTCCAACATATTCTTTCTCGGATTGAGGTATATCTACAAAATCGGAGAGATAGTGTCATTCAAGTGCGGAATTCATCCCTCACCTTGTAAACCTGAGTAGTCTTATGCTCAACGGAAATGTCGAAAAATGCTTAACTTAGCTACGTTAAAAAAGAAGATATGACAAACGAAGCTTGTACCACGATAATAGTCGGCTCGAAACAGATGGCCGACGGTTCAATGATCTACGCAAGGTCCGACGACTCAACCTCAGTAAAGGCCACCAAACTCGCCTGGTATCCCGCCGGCAAGGGACCCGACGAATTCGTAGCCCTCGACAGTTCATTCCGCTGCCCCCTTCCTCCGGTAAGGCGCGCCTTCAGCGCCCTCGAGAGAGCCGACCTGCCCTACCACTGGGGCGAAGCCGGTTTCAATGACGCAGGCGTCGGTATGAGCTCCACCGAGACCATATTCTCAAAGAAAGAAGTCCTGGACCTCGACCCCTATGTAGAAGGAGGCCTGGCCGAAAACTGCGTGTTCCAGATCATCCTCCCCTACATCAGCAGCGCCCGCGAAGGAGTGCTCCGCCTCGGAGAGCTAATTGAGAAATACGGCAGCGCCGAAGGCTTCGGCATAGCCTTTATGGACGAAGCCGAGACCTGGTACATCGAAAACGCCGGCGGCCACCGCTGGCTGGCCAAGAAGATGCCCGCCGACAAATATTTCGTGTCCGGCAACCAGAGCCGCTACCGCGACTATGACCCGAAGGAAGACCTGGCATCGGCAGACCTCGTGGAGTGGGCCCGCGAGCACAAGCTCTTCACCGGCAAGTTCGACTTCCACGAAGCCTACAGCCTCGAGAGCGAGAACGACAAGACATACAACTACCCCCGCGTGTGGTATCTGCAGCAGATGTTCACCCCGTCAGTGAAGACCGACGTCAAGGTCAACAATTTCCCGGTATACCAGAAAGCCGACCGCAAGCTCACCGTAGAGGACATCAAGGCCGCCTTCCGTTCGCACTACGACGGCACGGAGCACGACCCCTATCTCCATAACAACCCCAAGGAGCCCTACCGTCCTGTGTCGATCTTCCGCACCATCAACACCCACATACTCCAGGTAAGGCCCGGCCTGCCCAAGGAAATCGGACGCCTCGACTATATGGCCGAAGGAATGGCCGACCTGTGCGTATACCTCCCCCTCTACCAGGGAGTGACCTCGTATCCCAAAGCCTACGGCGTAGGCCGCAAGTTCTCGCAGAAGAGCTCGGCATACTGGACCTTCCGCAAGGTGGCTGCCCTGGGTATGGTCGACTACAACAAGTACGCTCCCATCATCAAGAAGCGCTACGCCGCCCTCGAAGCCGAGATGACAGCCAGCCAGAAAAAGCTGGAGGCAGCCTTCATCAAGATGTGCAAGGGCCACACAGACGCCCCGCTGGAAGCCCTCAACCTGCTCCAGAAATGGTCAGACCGCTGGCTCACCAAGGCGCTGCGCACTGCTTCAGACCTCGAGGAGAAACTCTTCACCGAGCTCACCAAGGACATCGAGACCGTCTACAAATTCCACGGAGCATAGCTGCCTGAATGAGGGCAAAACGAAACGGCCGGATTGAAGTCCGGCCGTCTTGTTTACAAATATCTAAGCAACTATTTCCGTTTCTTGAAAGAGAAGTAGCACCCTATGCCCAGACGGATTGAGAACGGATGTGTGGCAGCGACCTGGAAATTATCCAGGAAAGCCGGGGTCTGCTGTGACAGGACGCCGTAGTCGAAGCCGGCGAACACTTTCATGTGGTTCCACACATCTACGCCCACGGTAAGGCCCAGATCCATGTTGAAACGGTTGAAATAACCGTTGGTGACAGGATTGGCATTATTGGAAAGCAACACTCCGTATATAGGACCGGTGTAGTTGTTGGTCATAATCCAGTGGAACGAAGGTCCGAAATCGTAGAAGAGCATGACCTTGTCTGCCACCTTGGAGCGGTGTCCCAGATGAAGGGGGAATTCCATGGAGTTCGTATAATAGTAGAACTCATCGGGGCTGGAAGATTTGCTCTGATAGCTGGAGCTTTCGAAACGAGGAGTCAGTGTCACATACAACTCATGCTTGAAGATATACCTCGCTTCAATCTGGCCGAAATAGCCGGGACCGAAAGTAGCGTTCTTGTAGCTGTCGCCGCCGAGCACTCCGCCGGAACTGAGTCCGAACGACAGCTGGGCATTGGCGGTAAATACGCTTGCAAGGAGAAAAGAAGCTATTATCAATAATTTCTTCATCTGTCAAATCTTTGTATGTGGCGCAAAAGTAGCAATAATCGTGCTCATCTGCAACGGGCGGCGCTACAGCTTGGTGATGCGTGCTGTCCAGCCGCCGCCGGGAGCCATGTGGATAGACATTGTATGCCTTTCTGCGGTCACTGACACAGTCTTGTATTCGTGCACATAGTCAGTAGCCTTGCGGTCGGCGTTCACTCCGTCGCGGAATATCTCCATGCGGTACGTTCCCTCGGGAAGGAAGGCTGCGAGGTCAAGTTCCATGTCGCGGGCGTCCCAGTCGGTCATGGCACCAACATACCAGGTACCTCTCTTGCAGCGTGCTATCGCGGCATAGTCGCCGAACTTGCCGTCAAGAGCAACAGTAAGGTCCCATACCGTAGGCACGGAAGCCATCCATTTGAGACACTCGGGCTCGGCCAGATAGTTGGTCGGAGAGTCGCAGAGCATGGTCAGCGGAGCTTCGAAAATCACATATTCGGCCAGCTGGCGGCAGCGTGTGCCCTGGCTCATGGGTTCGCTGCTAACAGGACGATAGTTGCGGCGATTGGCATTGCGCATAGCGCCCTGGGTGTAGTCCATAGGGCCGGCAAACATCCTGATGAACGGAATCTGCACGTCGTAGGTTACCTGGTCGACGGTAGGCTGAGCCCATTTCATCTGCTCCAGGCCTGCCACGCCTTCGTGGTTTACAACATTAGGATACGGGCGCTGCAGTCCGCTGGGCTTGAATGCACCGTGGAAGTCCACCAGCAGGTGATAGCGCGCCGCTGTGGCGGCCATGCGGGTGTAGAAGTCCACCATCAGCTGGTCGTCGCGGTTCATGAAGTCTACCTTGAAGCCCTTCACTCCCATCTCGGAGTAATACTTGCAGATGCCCTCGACATCGCGGTCCATGGCGTAATAGCCGGCCCAGAGGATTATGCCGACACCCTTGGAATTGGCGTAGTTGACAATCTCGGGCAGGTCGATCTCGGGGATGATCTGGAAGAGGTCGGCCTTGAGGTTCACAGCCCAGCCTTCGTCGAGGATTACATATTCGATGCCGTTGGCGGCTGCGAAATCTATGTAGTATTTATAAGTCCTGGTGTTGATACCTGCGCGGAAATCAACTCCCTGTATGTTCCAGTCATTCCACCAGTCCCATGCGACTTTTCCGGGCTTTACCCAGCTCCAGTCCACATCGGCGGCCGGACGGCTGAGCACGTAGACGAGGTCGCTGTCCAGCAGTTCGCGGTCGTTATGGGCCACAGCCACTATACGCCAGGGCAGCGCAGCTCCGGCGGGCTGTTTGGCGATATAGTCCTCAGTGGTGCGCACGATGCCCTGCAGCTTGTTGTAGCCGTCCTGCTCGATGAGTTTGGGATAGGGAGCGAAAAGACCGGCCAGGGCAGTGCCGCCGAGATGCTTCAGATACATGCCGGGATAGTCCAGCAGGTCAGACTCGGCTATGTTCATCCTCAGGCCGCCGGCAGTCTTGAAAGAAACCGGAAGGAAAGCCTTCTCCCCTTCTTTCCAGCTGCTGAGGGGATGGATGTCATAGTATGCCTCGAAGCTGTTGAGGAACGGGTCGCGGGGAGAATCCTGCTTTACATAGGGAACGGCAGTCTCCACATCCTCGGCGAATCGGAACTCAGCCTGCTCGTCGCGTACTATGAAATCTTTCTTGGAGCGGGACACAAAACGCCATGCTATGCCGGCGTTATATGCGCGAAAGACGACATCGAAAGTCTTGTAGCGCAGCGTCAGCTCGTTGCAATAATCCCTGACCAGGATACGTTTGTATACAGGGGCCTCGAAGCTGTCGTCGACCGTGCGGCGCAGGGCGCGTTCAAAGCGGACAGAACCGTCGTATGCAGTGCCGTCGGCAAGCTGCACCGAGAGAGTCGAAGGAGCCATCAGGGCCGTACCTTCGCAGGAGAGGGTGTAACTGATCTGGGTATCAGCCTGGACGTCGAGCACAAGCCGGCCGTCAGGGGAACTGAGAGAGTAACTGCGCGGCGCTGCCATAGCAGACGTAGCGACGAAAAACAGGGCGGTCGCCCATGCAAAGAATCTGAATTTCATATCTGTAGGGTTTATTTTTCGAAATGCTGGTAATCTTTGAGGCTGTTCCATGCGCCTCCCCATGTGAAGCCGTGAGCGACGAAGAGCTTGTAAGCAGAGTCTTTCTCGTCTATCTTGTAAGGATAATCTGCCTTGCGGTCGACATAAGACCCAGCGGTGGCGGGCTGGATGACGGTCTTGCCGCCAGTTGTCTTGACGTAGGGATTGTACAGAGGATTGAGGTCGACTGCCATGCCGCTGGCATGTTTGGAGAGTCTGGTGCTGCCTGCTATGACGCGGTAGCAGAACGAAGAACTGTTGTTGGCCCTCATCGACTTCTCGTCGTCAGCCCCGTACTCATCTATCGGCACCATCCTTTCTATGGGGTATCCCTGATGAAACAGCTCACGGAATATGGCTACCAGGTCGTCTGCGATGGCCTTGTTGCAGACCATCTCGCCGGCAAGGGTATCCCGGACCAGATTGACGTGCAGCACTCTGATGCAGCGCAGCTCGTCAAGGCCTATGAGGGCACCTTCCGCCGGATACGAACCGCCTGATATCATCCTGGCCGCCATGGCGCTGTCGACAGGAAGGATGGCAAAACAGCTCTCCTCCCCTCCCAGGCCTTCAATGTCGGCAGCCGTGACAGTCATCCCCGCCTTCCACTCCACAGGGGGGACGGACGGAGACACCTCCTGGGCGCGGCTGCAGTCAGACACCAGACCAGCGCCCAGCAACACTGCCAGCAGAAGCCTTATCATTTGACGATGCGGGTCACAGTGACGTTGCGGAACTCGAGCGGACCGCCTTCGCTCTGCAGGGCGATATAGCCTTCAGTGAAGTTCTTGTTGGTAACGTGGTTCTGGTGGACGCCGTTGACTGTGATGTCGACTCCGCCGTCGCTGGTGATGATAATCTGGGTGAGGTTCCACTCTCCGTCAGGCTTCTCGCTAGACTCATTCTCCTTGCGGACCATGGGGAAACGAGGGCGTGCACCACCTTCCGGGGTGTCAAGCTCTTTCACGTCTGAACCTCCGAGCAGCACTACGTCGCCTGCCGAACCTTTCTTGAGCTGGCATTCGATGGCGTTCGGCCAGCAGAGCAGGCCGTCCTGCACAAGGCTGAAAATGCCGCTGTTGCTGCCTTCGCCGACCCAGCGCCACTCAACGTTGAGCACTACGTCGGTGTATTTTTCGTTGGTGCGCATGAAGCCGAAGGGCTGTCCTGCGACGTGGATATTGCCGTCCACTACGCTGAAAACGTCTGTTGCCGGCACTTCGGGATCGTTGGCAAAAAGAGTCCAGCCTTCAAGGTCCTTCCCGTTGAACAACTTGATGACTTCAGGTTTCTGGCTGCAGGAAGTAGCGAGCAAGAGCAGCATGGCTGCTAAAAATGTAATCCTTCTCATGATGGAATAATACTGTCTATTTTATCTATTAGTGATTTTTTCTCATGTGTGGCTATAAGCCTCTTGTACTCCTCGAAAACATCGTCCACCACCTGGTCCCAGGTACGGTAGATGTCGCGAAAAGCACCTTCCGACACTTTGAGGTAATAGGCATCGTCTGAAAGGATACGCATGATCTTGTCGGCGTAGGCGTGCTCGTCGGCGTCCGAGAGGAAGCCGTTGACATCTTCGGTGACGTTGCCAGCCGTGCGGGCGCCGCGCAGGAACAGAGTCGGGGTGCTCTGGCAGGCCGCCTCAATCTGCACCAGGGAGTTGGCGTCGTATAGCGAGGGGAAGAGGAACAGCCTTGCGCGGCTGTATATCTTCTCCAGCATGGATTTCTCCTTGACCAGGCCGCACATCACCACTTCTTCATTCAGCCCCAACTCAGTCACAAGGGCTTTCAGCTTTTCCTCGTCCTGCCCCTGACCTACGAAGAGCATCTTGAAGCGCAGCCCTTTGTCCTTGAGGATACGCAGGGAGCGGACAATGAAATCAATGTTCTTTATGAAGTTAATGCGGCCGGTGAACAGCAGGACAAGGTCATCTTCGTCCAGGCCATATTTGGCATTCACTTCGGCGGCAGCAGCCTTGCGGTCGGCAACCGGCACATGGTCGGTGGCGTTCTGTTTCACCTTGCAAGGCGCCGTTAGGGCATATTCGTGGATGTAAAGCTTGCGCACTGCGTCATTGACAGTCCAGCACTCGTCGCAGCCGTTGAATATGCTCATTATGGTCATCATGGCCAGATTCACCGTAGCAGGAAGCTTCAGCGACCTTTCGAAATCCTGCTTGTACTGGGAGTGGATGGTCGCTACAACCGGAACGTCGCGCAGGCGGGCGTAGTTAAGACCTATCAGTCCTATGGAGAACGGCGAGTGGATGTGCACCAGGTCGAGCTTGCTGCGTATGAGGGCGGCCTCGAAAGCCGGGTCGAAGTGGGGCATCGGCACTGAGTAGTCGAAGTTGTTGAAATTGAGGGTATGGCATTTCTCGACAGGGTAAGGCAGGTCAGCCACCCCTTCCTTGCCGAAGCCGGGAGCGAAGACGGTGACTTCGCATTTGTCTACAAGCCTGCGGGCATAGCTGTCCACAACCTTGATGACACCGTCGACCATAGGATAAAAAGCGTCTGTGAAAAGACCTATTCTCATTTTTCTGCTTTCTTGATAAGTTTACGGAATTTGCTCGGAGGCATCCCGATGCGCTTCTTGAACGAGGAATGGAAGGCCTGGCGGTTGTTGAAGCCGCAGTTCTCGCCTATTGCTTCAACGGTAAATATGTCGCTTGCGGGGTCGCTGAGCAGCTCCACAGCCTTTGTAACACGATAGTTATTGAGGAACGTAGGAAAATTGCAGCCGAAAACCTCGTTGATGAAACGAGACATGCGTGCCTTGTTGGTGGAAGCCATCTTTGCCAGAGAGTCTATCGTGAGGCTCTTGTCGAGATAGACTTCCCGTGTCTCGAACAGTTCGCGCAGGGTGGCCAGAAGCTTGACATCGGCATCGTCGCGCACCATCGCCCTGTCGAAATCATATCCGTAATGGAGAAGCTCGGGGATGGTCTGGGTTTGTGCGCTCTTGGACAACAGATTCCTCAGGCTGCGGCGCTCGTCGAAATAGAGAAACGCGAACACTCCTGCGACGCCGGCGAAGAATATGACAAGAGCATTGGTCAAGACCCATGAAGGACAGAGGCCGACTAATGTCAACGCTGCTGCAATAAGCACGACGTACACGAAATTGTGCCACTTGTAAGACATTTCCGGATTGCTGTTACGTCTTACAAATTTACCTTTTTCTGCGTTGTAAAACCATATTTTTACATAAAAATTCAAAAAGCTTACAACGGCCTGACCTTTCCTTACAGAATAAGTCTTTGATTACATCAAAGTTTTGTACATTTGTGGATTATAGACCTACTTTTCATTTATGGCAAATTTCAACATCGGCGGAATCCAGCAGGTCGGCGTAGGTTGCGAAAATTTCTACGAAAGCTGGCAATGGTACATCGACCACTTCGGCGCCAACATCCGTATTCTCGAAGACGACACAGTAGCTGAAAGGATGCTGCCCTATACCGGCGGCCAGCCTCAGAAGCGTCACGCTTGCATCGCTGTCAACCTCCAGGGTGGCAGCGGTTTTGAAATCTGGCAGTATTCTGAGCGCAAGCCCTGCCCGGCGGCGTTCGACATTTCTGCCGGAGACACCGGCATCTTTGCTGTGAAGATACGCAGCAACAACGTTCCCGCCTTCCACCGCGAACTGAGCGCACAGAACGTAAACGTAGGTCCGCTTTCCAAAACCCCTGACGGGCGTCCCACATTCTGGATCAAAGACCCCTGGGGCAACTATTTCCAGGTTGCTTCCGGCAGTGACGTATTCATCAACCAGGGGCGCAACAACGGCGGCGTATGCGGAGCCGTGATCGGCGTTACCGACATGCACGCTGCCATCAACTTCTACTCAGAGGTGCTCGGATACGAGAGAATGGTATTCAACGAGGAAGGCACCTTCGACGACTGGAGCATGATGCCCTGCAGCGAAGGCCGTTTCCGCAGAGTCCTGCTGGCCCCCCTGAAACGTCCGAAAGGCGCATTCAGCGAACTGTTCGGCAAGAGCTACATAGAGCTCGTGCAGCCGCTCGACCGCACTCCCCGCAAGATCTACGAAGGCCGCTACTGGGGCGACCCCGGCTTCATCCAGGTCTGCTTCGACGTGTCCGGCATGAGGGCTCTCGGTGAATTCTGCGCCGAGAAGGGACACCCCTTCACCGTAGACAGCTGCCCCAACGACGAACGTTTCGACATGGGTGCGGCATCCGGCCACTTCACATATATCGAAGACCCCGACGGCACCCTCATCGAATTCGTAGAAACCCAGAAGATTCCCGTGCTCAAGAAGCTCGGCATATACATAGACATGACTAAACGCAACCCCCTGAAGCCTCTGCCAAAATTCCTCTTCCGGCTCATGGGGCTCACAAAAATCAAAACCTTAAAGAAATGAAAGACATATTCGACAG
Source organism: Bacteroidales bacterium (assembly GCA_017617655.1). Taxonomy (GTDB): domain Bacteria; phylum Bacteroidota; class Bacteroidia; order Bacteroidales; family UBA932; genus Equibacterium. Next base: position 23,579 of record JAFZVU010000086.1, on the reverse strand, counting down.
AATCAAAGAGTCGACCGGCGGCCCCATAGGCCAGTGGAGAGACCAGGCTGAAGGTTATTACGCATTCCCCAAGCTCGAAGGTGAAATCGGTCCGCACATGCGTTTCAACGGCGAAGAAGTGCTTTGCTGGAGCCTCAACAACTATCTGGGCCTGGCAAACCATCCTGAAGTCCGCAAGATTGACGCAGAAGCCGCAGCAAGATGGGGCATGGCATATCCCATGGGCAGCCGCATGCTCACCGGCAACTCAGACCTCCACGAGCGTCTGGAGCGCGAACTGGCAGATTTCGAACACAAGGAAGCTGCTTTCGAGTTCAACTTCGGTTACCAGGGCATCGTATCTACCATCGACTCCCTCGTGAGCCGTCATGATGTGATAGTATTCGATGCAGAGGCGCACGCCTGCCTGCTCGACGGAAAACGTCTCCACACCGGAAAGGCATTCTCATACAAGCATAACGACATCGTAAGCTGCGAGCAGAAGCTCAAAGTCGCCACCCAGCTCGCCGAAGAGCAGGGCGGCGGAGTCCTCCTTATCACCGAAGGTGTATACGGAATGACCGGAGCCCTCGGCATCCTCGACCAGATCTGCGCCCTCAAGAAGAAATACAAATTCCGCATCCTGATCGACGACGCTCACGGATTCGGCGTGATGGGCCCCACCGGCCGTGGTACAAGCGAGCATTTCGGCGTCATGGACGAAGTCGACATCTACATCGGCGCATACGCCAAGTCTATGGCCGTCATAGGCGGTTTCGTAGCCAGCGAGAAGCCTATCATCGACTTTTTGAAATACAACATGCGTTCTCAGATATACGCCAAGTCGCTCCCTATGCCTATCGTAGAGGGCTGTCTGAAGCGTCTTGAGATCATCCGCTCCGCCGAGGGTGACGAGCTGCGCAAGAAACTGTGGACGGTTACCCGCCGCCTGCAGAACGGTTTCCGCGACATGGGCTTCGAAATCGGCCCTGCAGAGGCATGCGTCACTCCCGTCAGGATCTTCGGAGGCGAGTATCAGGCCATGAACATGGCTGTCGACCTGCGCGAGAGATACCACATCTTCTGCTCAGTGGTAATCTACCCTGTCATCCCGAAGGGCATGATAATCTTCCGCATCATCCCCACCGCTGCCCACAGCATCGAAGATGTCGACTACACACTCAACGCATTCAAGGAGATCAAGGAAAATCTGGCCAAAGGTTTCTACGACCACGCCGCCCCCGACCTTTCAACTCTTCTGAAGAAGAAATAACATGAGCAAGAAATACAAACTGATATGCACGGCCTGCGGCGCCGACTGCGGCGACTTCGCAGACTGGTTCGCACACGACCAGAAATGCAGCTGCGGCTGCCAGAAGGCTGAAGCCGTTTACGACGCCGACTACAGCAAGTTGTTCGAAGGCGGCGACGGGCAGGACAGCCTCTTCCGCTACTTCGACTTCCTCCCGCTGGAAAGCCGCGACAACATAGTGTCATGCGGCGAGGGCGCCGAGCCCATCGAAGAGTGGGGCTTCCTGGAGGAATACGCAAAGGAGAGACACTGCGTAGACTGCAAGGTATACGTAGTGCGCAACGACCTTAACGGCGGCAGCGGCACCTTCAAGGACATCGCTGCAGCCCTCGGCGGCTCTATCTTCAAGGAGAAGGGTGTAAAGCGCTTCTGCCTCGCCTCTACCGGCAATGCAGCCACTGCGTTCAGCCGTTATTGTGCTCTGGCCGGCGTAACCTTCGACGTGTTCATGCCTAACGACGTGTGCAAGGACACCGCCGACACCATCCGCTCTCACGGACAGGTGCTTCACATCTCCCAGGGTGGATACGGTGCTGCCAAGAAAGAGGCCGCAGACTTCCATGTAAGCGAGAATGTGCTCATATCAGCCGGCAACATCGACCCCATCCGCGTAGAGGCTAAGCGCACCATGGCCTTCGAGTTCCTGCGCCAGCTGGGCAAGATGCCGGACGTGTTCTTCCAGGCCGTAGCCGGCGGCACAGGCCCCATCGCCCTTGACAAAGGTGTTCGCGAGCTTCAGAAATACTACGACAAGAACATAAAGATGCCGCGTCTTATCCTCGCGCAACAGGACACCTGCGACCCTATGGTCCGCGCGTGGGAGAAAGCCACTGCAGAGCATTTCCCCAAAGGCTGGGAGAAGGACTTCCCCACCGTTATCCCGCAGACCAGGATCTCCATCCTGTCGGCAGGCACTCCGGGCATGTACCCGACAGTTGCCCCGATGGTGAAAGAGACCAAGGGCGGTTTCGTCAGAGTAGTAGAATCTGACCTGGCTGCTCTGGCAAAGGAGATACAGAGCAAGACCGGTGTCATATTCGGCCCGGCTTCGATGGTCTGCTTCGCAGGCTTCTTCAAGGCTCTCGAAGAGAACATGATCCACCAGGGTGAAACTATCCTGCTTAACATAGGCGAAGGCAGCGAAAGGGCCAGGTGGTTCGCCCGTGAAGTGGAGGAGCTGGCATGAATGTCTGGATTACAGGAGCCTCGTCCGGCATAGGACAGGCTACGGCATACAGTTTCGCTTCCAGGGGGCACAACGTTATCCTCACTGCCCTCGAAGCCCCGGAGCTCTACACCACCGCGGAAGAATGCCGCAAGAAAGGTGCTCCCGAGGTGAGGACCCTGCCTTTCAACCTTCTGGAAACCAAGGATATTCCCAGCCTGGCAGAAGAGGCGTGGAACGCCATCGACGGCGGCGTCGACGTCCTCTACTGCAATGCAGGCATAAGCCAGAGGACCAACGTGATAGATACAGACGAGCCTATGATCCGCAAGATCATGGAGCTTAACTTCTTCTCCCCTGTCCTGCTGGCCAAGGAAATCCTTCCGAGGATGCTGGCAAGGGAGCCGAAGGACGGCATCCGCGGGCAGATAGCAGTAACCACCAGCATCAACGGACGCTTCGGCTTCCCGCTGCGCTGCACCTACAGTTCTTCGAAGCACGCCCTCTACGGCTTCTTCGAGACTCTGGCTGCTGAATATTACGACCAGGGAATCCGTGTAACTATAGTGTGTCCCGGCCGAGTGCAGACCAACATCTCTTTCTTCGCCCTCGAGAAGGGCGGCAAGCAGCACGGCAAGCTTGACGCCGGACAGGCCTCCGGCCTGACCGCCGAAAAGGCCGGCGAAAAGATCTGCAAGGCTATCCTCAAACGCAAGAGAGAGGTGCTCGTAGGCCGCAAGGAACTGCTGATGGTCTACATAAAACGCTTCTTCCCGGGCCTCTGCGCGAAGCTCAGCAGGAAGATAGAACCAATGTAATTCTGTAAATAATCAGGATTAGAGGATCCTCGACATCAGACGTTCTCCACAGGCGGCTGCATTGTCGAGGATTTCCTGTTCTCCCTCGACCTTGCGGCCACGCATGACTATGCGTCCGTCGCAGATCACGGTGTCTACGCACGAACTGTTGGCGGAATACACCAGGTTGGCCTCGAAATCGTAATTGGGTGTGAACCATACGTTGTTCATGTCGATGAGCACTATGTCGGCCAGCTTGCCCTCCTCTATCTTTCCGGCATTGAGACCTATTGCCTTAGCCGCATTCTCGGAGCCAATCTTAAGCAGGGTATCAAGAGGAATTGCAGCAGGATTCTTGCGCCATGCCTTCTGCAGCAGCGCGGCTGTCTTGAGGGCTTCGAGCATGTCGAGATTATTGGAGCTGCCGCAGCCGTCGGTGCCCAGAGTGACGTTGGCACCGGCCGCGATGAGCTCTTCCATCGGGAACTTGTAGCCGCTGGAAATCTTCAGGTTGCTGTTGACGTTGTGCACGGCCGTAACACCGTATTTTCCCATCAGCTCTATGTCATGAGGGCTCAGCCAGAGGCTGTGGGCGGCGATCATACGATCGCTGAGCATGCCCAGGCGCTCGCAGTATTCCACCGGTGAGCAGCCCCATTTGTTCTGTGAATCAATTATTTCCTGCTCAGTCTCGCTCAGGTGGATGTGCAGGAGCAAGTCGTGTTCGCGGGCGAATTCGTTCGCCCAGCGCATGTTCTGTTCGCATACGGTGTACGGCGCATGCACCGACACGGAAAAGATGTTGAGCGAAGAGAACGACTGAGACTCTTCCCATGCCCGGACGAGGGCCCTGCGCTCCTTCTCAGCCTTGACCATGTCGCCGTTGTCGAGCATGCAGTACGAATGGACTCCGCGGATACCCATCTCATCGCAGGCCCTGGCGGCAATGCCGACACCCCAGTACATGTCATTGTAACAGGTGGTGCCCGTCTTTATCATCTCAAGGCAGGCCAGCTTGTTGCCCCAGTAGAGGATTTCTTCGTCTATCTGGGCCTCTATCTTCCATATATGCTGGAGCCAGGGCATGAGCGGAGTGTCTTCCTTGGCGCTGCGCGTCATGGTCATGGCGGCATGGGTATGCATGTTGATGAAGCCGGGAATGGCGGCCATGCGGCTGCAGTCTATAACTTCAGCTGCAGGAGCATCTATTGAATCTGCAATCTTCGATATGATGTTGCCAAGGACAAGGATGTCGCATCTCTTGCCGCGTGCATATACGTTCTTCAGTAGGATTTCGTTCATAAGTTGCAATTTACTTAAATTTCTTCGGCTTCATTCAGCCTTGCCGCATATTTTCTCCACTTGTCAATCAGAGCCTGCATGTCGGCCGGGATCTCGCTGTCGAAAAAGACTTCCTTGCGGGTGCGTGGATGGATGAAACCAAGGGTCTTGGCGTGCAAGGCCTGACGGGGCATAATGTCGAAGCAGTTGTCTATGAACTGTTTGTATTTGGTGTAAAGGGGGCCTTTGAGCACGCGGTCTCCGCCGTAGCGGTCGTCGTTGAACAGCGGATGGCCTATGTAGTTCATGTGCACCCTGATCTGGTGGGTGCGGCCTGTCTCCAGCTTGCATTCCACGAGCGTAACGTATCCGAAACGCTCAAGCACTTTGTAATGTGTCACGGCCGTCTTGCCCTGGTCGCCCTCGGGAAATACCTTGAAGCGCATTCGGTCGTTGGGGTCGCGGCCTATGTTGCCTTCGACCGTGCCGGAGTCTTCGGTGACGTTGCCCCACACCAGCGCCACGTAGGTGCGCTCTATGGTGTGATAGAAGAACTGCCTGGAGAGGAACATCTGGGCATCTTCATTCTTGGCCACCAGCAGCAGTCCGGAAGTGTCTTTGTCGATGCGGTGAACCAGGATGCCCATGCGGTCATCCTCCCCTTCCGGCCCCTGGCTGATGCCGAGGTGGTATGCCAGAGCGTTGACAAGGGTGCCTGTTATATGACCGTGGCCGGGATGGACCACCAGTCCGGGAGGCTTGTTCACCACGAGCAGGTCTTCGTCTTCATAGACTATGTCGAGAGGGATGTTTTCGGGAACCACTTCGAATCCGCGTCGCTGGTAAGGCATCACTATCGTGATGACATCCAGCGGCTTGACCTTGTAGTTCGCCTTGACTATCTTGTCGTTGACACGCACGTATCCTGCATCGATGGCGAGCTGCACCCTGTGGCGGGAGGTCTGCTCCATGTGCTCGGTGATGTACTTGTCAACGCGCAGCAGCCCCTGCCCCTTGTCGCTGACAAAGCGGAAATGCTCGAACATTTCCTCTTCCGGGAGAAGGAGGCTGTCGTCTTCAGTCATGACAGTTACCTGGAAACGACCTTTTCAGGATCGAGGGTAAGATAGATGTCGACCTTGCTGCCCATAACCACTCCGCGTGTGCCCACTACGTTTGCCTCGCCTTCTTCATTAGTGCTTACTACGGGCATCGGGCTCTGGCGGTAGACAACCGCGCTGAGAGAGTCGCGGTAATCCTTGACAGTGTCGTCATACTTCACCAGACCTACGTTCAGGGAGTTGTCGTTGATGGAATTGGCGGCAAGCTGAGCTGTGTAGCCCACCACATAAGGGACATAGGTAATGTTGTCCGAAGGATTCAGACCAAGCACCAGGTCGATGGCCGATTCGGTCTCCACCTGGGAGCCGGGGATTACCTGGCGGCCTTTGTAGCGCTGTTCCAGCACATTGTTGGTAGCCATGTCGGTACGGTAGATGAGCTCGCCGATAGTGAGGCCTCTGGATGCTAGTTCAGCACTTGCCTGGCGGAGAGAATAACCCACCACATTGGGAACTGAGGTCATCTGCGGAGTCATGGAATTGATAGTGATAAGGATGCGGCGGCCTTTCTTGACAGCAGCTCCGGCCTCAGGATTCTGACGGTAAACTGCTCCGTGCGCAAGTCTCTTTACATACACCGAATCTACGACGTCCAGACGGAGGTCGTTCTTCGAGGCAAGGGCCCTCGCGTCGGCGAGGCTCAGGGTCTTGAAATCGGGGACTGTGAGTTCCTTGTTATGGCGCGTGCAGGTCCTTAGACCCAGCGAAGCCAATATAAGCAGCACAATGACGAAGATGATGCCCGCCAGGAAGTTCTTCCTCAGCATCTTCTCGCCTTTGCCGGCACCTTTGTCAGTATTCTTTTCCATAAGCACAAATTTAAACAAAAAAGGCAACCCCGCAAAGGAGATGCCTCATATTGCCTTCAAGCAAGGACAAGGTTAGAACTGGTCTTCGCTTGATACGGTCAGTTTCTTGCGACCGTGACGGCGGCGTGCAGCAAGCACCCTGCGTCCGTTGGGAGTCGACATACGCTCGCGGAAGCCATGTTTGTTGCGGCGCTTGCGCTGTGAGGGTTGAAATGTACGTTTCATTATGATAGTTTTTTATTATTCCGATTTTGGGAGTGCAAAAGTAAACAGTCTCTTTGAAATATACAAATTTAATCTCTTTATTATCACAATCTTTTTTTCCTGGAACCACTCTTCCTTGAAGAAATCGCTCACATCTATGACAGAAAGCATGCGGGGGTCGAAAAAACGGCGGCTTATGCAGCGGTCTATCTCTTCGTCAATATCTCCTCCTTTGAGGTAGAGCACGCCTTTGTCCCAGCGTCCCTTGATCCAGGGCAGCATCTTGTCGAGCGAAGTCACGGCACGGGACACCACCCAGTCGAAACTGCGTCCCAGATTCTCGGCGCGGTCATTCACTACGGTAACATTGTCGAGTTTCAGCGCCTCGGCCACAGCTGCCGCCACCCGGGTTTTCTTGCCTATGGAGTCGCACAACACGAATTCGCAGCCTTCGAAGATAATCGCCAGCGGAATGCCGGGAAAGCCTCCGCCAGTGCCGAGGTCGAGGATGCTGTCGCCCGCTGCCACCATGCCCTCCATCGGGATGGCCAGAGACAGCGAATGCAGCACATGGTGCTCGTAGAAAGCGTCCATGTCCTTGCGTGATATGACGTTGATGCGGGCGTTCCACTCGTCATAAAGCGCCTTGAGCGCCTCGAACCTTTCAATCTGGAGCGCGCTCAGCGACGGGAAATATCTCAATATCTCTTCCATATCCTAATGAGCCTCCAGCCAGTTCGTACCGTAGCCGCATTCAGCCGTTAGAGCGACACGGAGCTTGCAGACATTCTCCATCTGCTCGCGGGCGATCTCCATCACCCTGTCGAGCTCCTGCGGCACGACGTCGAATACCAGTTCGTCATGCACCTGCAGCACCATGCGGCTTTGCAGCCCCTCTTCCTTCATCTTACGGTACACAGCTGCCATTGCGAGCTTTATTATGTCGGCTGCGCTGCCCTGGATAGGCGCGTTCACGGCGTTTCGCTCGGCAAACTGGCGCATGTTGAAATTGCGGGAATTGATGTCGGGAAGGAAGCGTTTGCGGTGGAACACCGTTTCGACATAGCCGTTCTTACGGCACTGCTCCACTGAGCGGTCGATATAGGCGCGAACTCCCGGGTAGTTCTGGAAATACTGGTCGATAAGAGCCTTGGACTCTGCACGGCTGATTGACAGGCGCTGCGACAGACCGAAGGCCGATATGCCGTATATGATGCCGAAGTTGGCAGTCTTGGCATGGCTGCGCTGCTCGCGGGTTACCTCCTCTACCGGCACCTTGTATATCTTGGCTGCAGTGGCGGCATGTATGTCGTGACCGCTGCGGAAATCCTCTATCATGCCCTCGTCACCGCTGAGATGGGCCATTATGCGCAGCTCTATCTGAGAATAGTCGGCCGATACTATGTATCCGCCGGGATGCGACGGCACGAAAGCCTTGCGGATCTGCTGTCCCTGTGCAGTACGGACCGGAATGTTCTGCAGGTTGGGTTTGAGGGAACTGAGGCGTCCGGTGGCCGTCAGGGCCTGGGTAAAGGTGGTGTGGATCTTGCCGTCCACAGGGTCAACCAGTTGCTGGAATGGCTCGATATAGGTAGAGATAAGCTTCTTCAGACCCCTGAATTCCAGTATCTTGCCTATCAATGGATGTTTCCATGCCAGAGCCTGCAGCGTTTCCTCGTCGGTGGGATAGTTGTCGCGGCTGTTCTTCTTCGCACGAGAATCGAGTTGCAGCTTTTCGTAGAGAACCACGCCTATCTGACGGGGGCTGGAAAGGTTCAGCTCCGGTTCTCCGGCAAGCTGCCGCGCTTCCTCCTCTACCTTCAGCATCTGGGTGTTCAGCTCGCGGCCGTATTCCACCAGTGCGGCGGTGTCGACCTTAACTCCCTCATGCTCCATGCTGGCAAGCACTTCTATAAGCGGCATCTCGATGTCGGTATAAAGAGACATCAGCCCCTGGGCCTTCAGTTCGTCGGCGAGTTTCTCTTTCAGCATGCTGCATGCAGCTGTTTCCCTGGCCACTGCAAGCCTGTCTTCATGGTCTTCAGTCTCAGCGGGAGCGGCGAAGAGGTCACCTTGAACGGCTGCTTCTGCTTCGGCAGGTTTTTCCAGCGAAAGGTCGAGATAGCCTCTGGCCAGCATGTCGAGCTTGTGGGAACGCTCCGGGTTGATGAGGTAGTGCATTATCTCTATGTCGTAGAGTTTTCCGGCAAGGACTGCGCCCTGCTTCATCAACTGCCTCATAAGGGCTTTCAGGTTATATCCCACCTTGGCCACTGATGCGTCGGCCAGAAGTGCCAGAGCATCGGGGTTGTCAGTACTGCAGCGGCAGAACTTGGTCATGGACGCGAACACCAGCTCCTTTCCTCCTGCCACGGCTATCTCCGAGCGGCCGCCGGCAAGTCTCATTATCTCCCGGAAATCCACTTCGCTGAGCTCTATTGTATTAGCTGCGACGGCGGGCGTAGTTTCTGGCAGAGGCTCCGGGGAATCCGGCAGCAGCCTGCGCAGGGAATTCATCTCGTGGCGGGTCAGAAGCTGCGCTATGGCGGCATTGTAGCAGGCTTTGTTGATGAAATCGTCTTCGCTGTACTCCAGCGGAACGTCTTTCTTTATGGTGATGAGGTATTTGCTCAGGGCGATATGGCCTTCACTTTCCCGGAAATTCTGCTGCATCTTTGCGGGCAGAGTGTCCAGATGGGCGTAGATGTTCTCCACGCTGCCCCATTCGCTCACCAGTTTCTGCGCTCCCTTCTCACCCACTCCCTTCACTCCCGGCACATTGTCCGACGCGTCGCCCCAGAGGGTGAGTATGTCTATTACCTGCAGCGGGCTGGAGATGCCGTACTGGGCGCAGATGGCGGCCTTGTCGACCACTTCGTTCTCGGCGCCGCCCTTGCCGGGCTTGTACTGGAAGATATGGTCGTCGATGGCCTGGCCGAAGTCCTTGTCGGGGGTCACCATATATACGTCAGTCTGCTCTCCTGCGAAGCGGGTCGCCAGAGAGCATATAACGTCGTCGGCCTCGAAGCCTTCCTTCATGATGACGGGGATGCCGAGAGCTTGTGCTATCTCTGTTAGCGGCTCCACGGAGTCTATCACGAGCTGGGGAGCTGCTGTGCGGTTAGCCTTGTATTCGGGGTACGCCTCGTGACGGAACGTCTTTGCGTGGGCGTCGAAGCAGATGGCCACATGGGTCGGATGTTCCTTAGAGAGCACTTCAAGCAGGTATTTCGTGAAGCCGAAGAGAATGGAAGTGTCCTCCCCCTTCGAATTGACCATCGGCCTGCGGAAGAAAGCGTAGAACATCCTGAAGATCAGGGCATGTCCGTCTATGATGAAGAATTTGTTCATTGTCTCTGCCTTACTGCTTCATAAAGGACTATGGCGGCTGCCACGGATACGTTGAGGCTGCCGATCTCGCCCATCATGGGGATGCGGGCCTCATCGGTGCAGAGGTCGAGCACCGCGGGGCTGATGCCCTTCTGCTCGGAACCCATCACTATGGCGGTGGGCTTGTGGAACTTGATGTCGTAGAGAGATGTTTCGGCCTTCTCGGTGGCTGCAACCACCTGGAAGCCGGACTCCAGCAGATAGTAGAGCGGCAACTTGAGGTTGGTGACCTTGGCGGTCGGAACCCTCAGCAGCGCGCCTGCGGAAGTCTTAACGGCATCGGCATTAATGGCCGCTCCGCCCTTTGCAGGCAGGATTATGCCATCAACTCCGGCACATTCGGCGGTACGGGCAATGGCTCCGAAGTTACGCACATCACTCACTCCGTCCAGCAGGATGAACAGCGGCGCTTCCTTGCGGCTCATGGCCATCTCGATCATCTCCTCGTAAGGCACATAGTCTATCTGGCTGATGTAGGCCACGACACCCTGGTGGGAACCTTTCACAAGGCTGTTGAGCTTCTGGAAGGGCACGAACTGGAAGGGTATGCCGTTTTCAGTGAGCAGGTCGAGCAGCTCGCGGTACTGGCTGCCTTCCATGCCCTGTTTGAAGAGCACTTTCTCGAATTTGCGACCGTTGCGCACCGCTTCAGTCACAGGGCGCATACCATAGATGTAGTGAGTGTTTTCTTCCATATCAGATTTCTATTTGCGACCACTGGTCCATTTTTATGTCAAGTTCCCGTTTCTGCTCCAGATATTCGCGGGTAAGATCCATTATGTCATCTTCAGGCGTCGGGGCCGACAGTTTCGCCTCAATCTCCTTCATCTTCGCCTCGATCTGCTCTATCTGCCCCTCAAGTTTCTTGGCCAGGTTCTGCTTGCGGGAGCGCTCGCGCATGGCTGCCTTGTCAGCCGCGCGGCTCTGCTGAGACTGCGATACCACGGGCTGCCTGGCCTCCTCCTGCTGGCTGGCCTTGAGGGCTTCGAGCTCTCTCATCGAGCTTATCTTCTTGTTGGCCAGGAAGTCGTTTATGCCGCCCAGATGCTCTTTCACCCTGCCGTCGCCGAACTCGTAGACCTTGGTAACCAGGCCGTCCAGGAAGTCACGGTCGTGTGACACCACTATCAGAGTGCCGTCGAAGGCCTTCAGGGCGGTCTTCAGCACGTCCTTGGAGCGGATATCCATGTGGTTGGTCGGCTCGTCGAGGGCCAGCAGGTTGTAAGAGGTAAGCATCAGCCTGGCCATGGCAAGTCTCGAACGCTCGCCTCCGCTGAGCACGGCCACCTTCTTGTCGATGTCCTCGCCCCTGAAGAGGAAGGCTCCCAGGATGTCGCGCAGGCGGGTGCGGATATCGCCCACGGCCACCTTGTCCAGTGTGTCGTAGACGGTGTCTTCCATGTCCAGGACATCCTCCTGGTTCTGGGCATAGTATCCTATCTTCACCCCATGCCCCACCACGGCACTGCCGGACAGCGGCGTCAACTGCCCCATCAGCACCTTCATCATGGTGGTCTTGCCTTCACCGTTGCGGCCTACGAAAGCCACCTTCTCCCCTCTCTTTATCTCTATGTTCGCTCCGTCGAGGATTATCTTCTCAGGCTTGTCGGGATATGCAATCACAGCATCCGTCACCTTGAAAGGCACGTCTCCCGAGCGGGGCGCGGGGGGGAACTTCACAGCCAGCATGCTGTTGTCCTCGAGGTCTATCTTTATACGGTCTATCTTCTCGAGCTGCTTGATGCGGCTCTGGACCTGGTTGCTCTTGGTGGGTTTGTAGCGGAACTTCTCTATGAATTCCTCGGTCTTCTCTATCATCCTCTGCTGGTTCTCGTAGGAAGCCCGCTGCTGTTCGATGCGTTCCTTGCGCAGCTCCACGAACTTGCTGTAACCCACCTTGTAGTCATAGATCTGGCCGAGGATTATCTCCACGGTGCGGTTGGTACAGTTGTCGAGGAACTTGCGGTCGTGGGAAATGAGCACAATAGTGCCGCTGAAGCCCTGCAGGTATTCTACCAGCCATTGGATGTACTCTATGTCGAGGTGGTAGGTGGGCTCGTCGAGCAGCAGCACGTCGGGCGTGCGCAGCAGTATCTTGGCCAGCTCTATACGCATGTTCCAGCCCTGGCTGAAGGTTCCGGTGGGGCGCTGCAGCTCTCCGGCCTTGAAGCCGAGACCTTTCAGCACCATCTCCGCCCTCGCCTGGGGGGAGGGGCCGCCGTCGAGATGCAACTTGTCGCTGAGCTCGTTCAGCTCCACTATCAGGTCGGAATATGCTTTGGAGTCGTAATCGTCCCTGCTGGCAAGCTCCGCAGAGACCGCGTCGAGCCGCGCCTGCATCTTGAAATGCTCGGCGAAAACCGTCATGGTCTCGTCGATTACGTTGCGAGTGTGAGTGTGCTCCATCATCTGGGGCAGATATCCTATCACTGCGTCGGCCGGTTTCGCGATGCGGCCGGAAGTAGGGCTCTGCAGCCCCATTATCAGTTTAAGGATGGTGGTCTTACCGGCGCCGTTCTTGCCCACGAGACCTATGCGGTCGCCGTCAGATATGTGCAAGTTGATATTGTCCAGAAGCGTATAGCCTCCGAACGACACTGTCAGGTCGTTGATAGAGATCATTTGCCGGCCTCCCCGGCTTCGATCTGAGCGTGGTCGTCGACGTCGCTCTCGTCTTCGTCCATCTCTTCGTAGTCCTCATAATCATCATCGTCATCGCTCTCCTTGTTCTGCTCCTTTTCGCTGCGGCACACCATGATGCTGAATTCGTAGAGAAGATAGAGCGGGATGGCCACTATCATCATAGTGAAAGCGTCGCCGCTCGGGGTGATGATGGCCGCCAGTATGACGAGTATAACGATTGCATGTCGCCTGTATTTCTTGAGCAGCTCCTTTGATATAAGCCCTATGCGTGAGAGCAGCGCCGCAAGGATGGGCATCTCGAACACTATTCCCATCACCAGTATCAGTCCCAGGAACATCCCTATATAGGATGTAAGCGAAATCTCGTTGGGAATGTCTGGCGACACCTGATAGGTTCCCAGGAACTTCACAGTAAGCGGCAGTACGAGGAAATAACCGCAGGCCAGACCCATGTAGAACAGGATGCCTGCGAAACCGAACGTCCCCCTGACGGCCTTCTTCTCCTTCGGGTAGAGGGCGGGCCTGATGAAGGTCCACAGCTGGTAGAAGAAAAAGGGCATTCCGACTATCAGGGCAACGAAAAACGAGACTTTGAGGTGCGTGAAGAACTGTGCGGACATTTCGATATTCATCACTTTGATATCGAAACTGTCCACCCCTTTAAGACCCACCAGGCCGAGCAACTTGTCGAACCCTCTGTACAGGATGAAATCCGAGTTCAGAGGTCCGAAGATGATGTTGAACATCGGTTCCTTGAAAAAGAAGGCTGCGATGGTAAGAGCCAGCAGCACTCCTATTATCCGGAACAGAACTTTTCTCAGCTCGTCAAGATGGTCCCAGAAGGACATCTTCACGTCAGCCATGCCTTATTACTTTTTGGTATCGTCAGACATTACGTCCTTCTTGATGTCGTCGAATTCCTTCTCGGCTTCTTTCATTCCGCCTTTGAATTCCTTGACACCTTTACCGAGACCGCGCATCAGCTCGGGAATCTTCTTGCCTCCGAAAAGCAGGAGGACTACAAGGACGATGGCTACAATTTCCCAGGTACCCAGGGTAAGGGGCATAAACAACAATGCAGTGATCATATCTGTAAGTATTTAATTGTTTATAATAATTCTTCCAGTCTTGCTTTGAGGGCAGCTATCTTGGCGGTTGCGTCGGCGAGCTTCTTGCGCTCGGTTGCTACCACCTGCTCAGGAGCGTTGGCCACGAACTTTTCGTTGCCCAGCTTGGCATTCACGCCGCGCAGGAAACCTTCGTAGCGGGCGATCTCGGCTTCTATCTTGGCCTTCTCCCCTTCCTTGTCAATCATGCCTTCCAGCGGCACGAAGAATTCGAGGGTAGACACCAGGAAGCTCTGGCCGCTGCCTGCGCCTTCGAAGCTGTCTACGCTCTCGATAGCTGAGATGTTGGCCATCTTCTCTACTACGGGGTACATGGCTGCAGAGAAATCACCCTTCACCTTCAAGCCGAGGGCTTCCTTCGGAGAGATGCCTTTGCCCTGCCTCAGTGCCCTGAGCTCCATCACGACCTTGCATGCCGCGTCAAAGTCTGCGAGCAGTTTGTCGTCGCAGCTGCCTGCTGCAGGCATATCCTGAAGCATGATGGTCTCGCCTTCGCTGCGCTCGCTGATGTTCTGCCATAACTCTTCCGTTATGAACGGCATGAACGGGTGCAGGAGCTTCAGCAGAGAGTCCATGAAACCTATGGTGGCCTCGTATGTAGCACGGTCTACAGGCTGGCCGAAAGCGGGCTTCACAAGTTCCAGATACCAGGCGCAGAAATCATCCCAGAACAGCTTGTAGACTGCCATGGCGGCGTCCGAAATACGGAACTTGCCGAAGTGGTCTTCATAGGCTTCTATTGTCTTGGACAGACGGCTGCGGAACCAGTCTACAGCCACCTTGGCAGCTTTGCTCTGCTCAATGTCAGCCACCTGCCATCCCTTGACGAGGCGGTAGGCGTTCCATATCTTGTTACAGAAGTTGCGGCCCTGCTCCACCTGGCTTTCGTCAAAGAGGATATCGTTACCGGCAGAGGTGCAGAGCATCATGCCCAGGCGCACTCCGTCTGCTCCGTAGGTATCTATGAGGCCTATGGGGTCGGGGCTGTTGCCGAGCGACTTGGACATCTTGCGGCCGAGTTTGTCGCGAACGATACCGGTGAAATATACGTTCTCGAAGGGGAAGTCACCCATATACTCCTCACCGGCCATTATCATACGAGCCACCCAGAAGAAAATGATGTCCGGGGCAGTTACGAGGTCTGAGGTCGGATAGTAGTATTTTATTTCCTCGTTGCCGGGGTTGTTGATGCCGTCAAAGAGGGAGATGGGCCACAGCCAGCTTGAGAACCATGTGTCGAGGGCGTCCTCGTCCTGTCGTAGGTCGGCGTCGGTCACTTTTGCGTCTTTTTGCTTTGCAAGATCCAGGGCTTCTTCTCTTGTCTCCGCTACCACATAGTCTCCTTTCTCGTTATAGTAGTATGCAGGTATGCGGTGTCCCCACCAGAGCTGGCGGCTGATGCACCAGTCCTGGATGTTCTCCAGCCAGTTGCGGTAGGTGTTGACATATTTCGGAGGGTAGAAGTGCATCTGCTCTTCAACCACGGGTTTGAGCGCTATTTCTGCGAAATGCTGCATAGAGAGGAACCACTGCATGGACAGACGGGGCTCGATGGCCGTATCCATGTTGCGTTCCGAATAGCCCACCTTGTTGACATAGTCTTCTATGCGTTCCATCAGGCCGGCTTCCTGCAGGTCCTTGACTATCTGTTTGCGGCATGCCATACGGTCCATACCTACATAAATCGGGCTCTGGTCAGAGATTGTCGCGTCTTCATTGAAGATGTCGATGGTCTCCAGCTTATGAGTCTTGCCGAGCATGTAGTCGTTCACGTCGTGCGCGGGGGTCACCTTCAGACAGCCTGTTCCGAACTCGATGTCGACGTAGCGGTCTTCGATAACACGGATCACGCGGCCAACCAGGGGCACGATTACCTTGCGGCCCTTGAGCCACTGGTTCTTCGGGTCCTTGGGGTTGATGCACATCGCCGTATCGCCCATGATGGTCTCGGGACGGGTGGTAGCCACAACGGCATAATAGCCTTTGGCGTCCTTGTGTATAATGTTGCCTTCGGCTTTCAGGGCCTCTTCGTTCTCGAGAGACTCAAGGCCGTAGACATAATATTTCAGATGGAACAGATGGCTCTTCTCTTCCTTGTAGATTACTTCCTCGGTTGAGAGTGCCGTGAGGGCCTTGGGATCCCAGTTCACCATACGCAGGTCGCGATAGATGTAGCCCTTGCGATAGAGGTCGACGAAGACCTTGATGACGCTCTGCGAGCGTTTTTCATCCATCGTGAAGGCGGTGCGGTCCCAGTCGCAGGATGCACCGAGGCGGCGCAACTGCTTGAGGATGATGCCGCCGTGCTCGTTGGTCCAGTCCCAGGCGTGCTCGAGGAACTGCTCGCGGGTGAGCTCGTGCTTCTTGATGCCCTGCTCGGCGAGCTTCTTCACCACTTTTGACTCAGTGGCGATAGATGCGTGGTCCGTGCCCGGAACCCAGCATGCGTTGAAACCTTTCATTCGGGCGTGCCTTACGAGCACATCCTGTATGGTATTGTTGAGCATGTGCCCCATGTGGAGCACACCTGTCACATTCGGAGGGGGTATTACGACAGTATAAGGCTGCCGCTTGTCTGGTTCTGAATGAAAAAACTTGTGGTCAACCCAATAGGCATACCACTTCCCTTCTACTTCTGCCGGATTATATTTTGCGGATAATTCCATATTAAGTTAATGACACGTATTTGTTTTACCAGCTGATCTCTTTGGGAGCTTGGATTTCATAATTGTATGCTTTAAAGTTCTTCCGCGCAATGTGCGCATCTGGTAAATGTACGAAATTACCTTAATAAAACAATCTATTTCCAGTCTATCTTAGTGAAATTCCCTTTGTCGTCAATATCGAAAAGGTAGCTTACGAGTCCGTCGCCTTTTTCTGTGGCCCAGCGGGGGAATGTATCGCCCGGGAATTGAAGGTTGGATTTTGAGCCGTCACTTTCGCCCTTGAGCCTCTCGCCTTTTGAGTTCAGAATATTTCCCTTGAAAGAGCAGAGGAATTGGACTTTAATTAAATCGTTGGGACTCGTCGGGGCGTTTGATCCGGCTTTCTGCTTCACGCTGAGGCGGATACCCTGCTTAGAAGGCAGTTTGCCTTTGACGCTCAGATTGGTGGAATCCTTGGACACCTGGATCGTCTTTATCTTGCCAGCCTCGTCGTAATACTCTGCAGTGATGTCGAGATACTTCAACATATCTGCACAGAATCCTAACTTATATGTCATCTCGACAGACACCGGCTTGGTGTCTTTCGCCTCGGTCCCTCCCTGGTTGTTCGGATTATTCGGATTGTCAGTCTTCTCGCAGGCTGTAAAAACACTCGCAATCATCACGCAGCACATAACAGCCGCAAACTTCATCAAATTCTTCTTCATTGATAGTACCAATTATAATACAACCAGCAAAAATACAGAATCGCCCTCTTAATAACAAATTGCCAGCCGTGCTGCTTACGCAAATGTTTTCAGCGCTTCGTAGAGTTTGGATACCGGCAGTCCCATGACATTGTAGAACGAGCCTCGGATGGTGCCGATGGAGGCCAGGCCGAACCATTCCTGCACTCCGTAGGCGCCGGCCTTGTCGTAGGGGCGGTAGCGGTCGACGTAATACTCTATCTCGGACTCTGAAAGGGCGTCGACATCGACTTCCGTGGTGTCGGTGAACGAGACAGTCTTGTCTATACTGCGCAGGCATACTCCGGTGAGGACGTAATGAGTCTTGCCGCAGAGCTCGCCGAGCATCGCCACTGCCTCATCTCTGTCGGCCGGCTTGCCCAGGATCCGCATACTGCCGTCGCCTTCCGGCAGGAACACGAGGGTGTCTGCAGTAATCAGTATCTCTTCGGACTCCAGGGCGCGATGGAACGATTCACTCTTGTGGCGGGCCAGGAACTCAGGAACCTCCTGCCAGGGAGTGTCGGCGGTATACACCTCCTTCTCATCCTTGCCAGGTTCCACGGTGAAAGGGATGTCCAGGCCTTCGAGAAGTTCCCTGCGGCGGGGCGAGGCCGATGCCAAAGTAATCTTGTGATTATTCCACATAGCGTCCGGTCTTGAATTGCGCCGCATTCACCTCGTCCCTGTAAGAGAAACCCCAGGGCTGTTCGGCGTTGAATATCCATTTGTCCTGGGCGCGTAGGGTGCGCTCCACTATGTCCCTGACGAAACCCTTGCCCCCGCAGCGCTCGGAAACTATGTCAGCTGCCTCCTTGCATTCGATGCATGCATCCGCCGGGCAGATGCCTATACCAGCCGCCTTGAGAGTCTCGGCGTCCGGCACATCGTCACCGCCGAAAAGCACCTCGCTTATGTCGATATTGTGCCGCTTGCAGAAATGCAGCAGGTCGGGTAGCTTGTTCTTCGACATCTGGTAGATGTCCGACGAAGGTATGCTGAGAGAATTGAAACGGCTGACCAGGCTCTCCGAGCAGCCTCCGGTTATTATCGCAACGGGAAAGCCGTTGACAACCGCGGTACGTATCGAGAAAGAGTCTTTGGCGTTGAAAGTACGAAGAAGGTCGCCGTTGTCCATAGCGAGCACGCTGCCATCCGTAAAGACACCGTCAACGTCGAATGCAAAAGCCTTTATGTTTTTAAGATCTGTCATGATTCAAAGATAAAAAGTTCTGAACAAGTCCTGCGCGGCAGGGCTCTCAGCATGATATGTGATGCTCCAGCATCCTTCAGGGCCGCCCCGGCGCTTTCCAGCGCCAGTTCCGGAGTGTTGTTGTTCTCGCTCAGGTGGCATAGGAAGATGGACTGCACATCCGGCCCGGCAACGGTGCGCAGCAGCGAAGCGGCCTGCTCGTTGGAAAGATGGCCGCGGCCGTTGCGGATACGGCGCTTAAGCTCGGGAGGATAGGGTCCGGTGGCCAGCATGTCCGCATCGTAGTTGCTCTCAACTATGAGGTGGGAAGCCATGCCGCAATATTTCACAACATCCTCCGTCACCATTCCCAGATCCGTGATGAAAGTGAAGGTAGTACCGAAGAAATCGATGTGGTAGCCCACCGTGTCGTGAGCGTCGTGGGGCACGCGGAACGGAGTGAACTTAACCCCGAGGCATTCCGAGGTCACTCCCGCCTCGACGTTCTTGATGCAGCCGTACATCCGGCCGCGGGTGCAGAAATGGTTGTCCAGAGCCTCGTGAAGCTCCTTGGTGGCGAACACCGGCTTGTGGTAATGTTCGGTGAAAGAACCGAGATACTTGATGTGGTCCACGTGGTCGTGCGACACAAGTACGAAGTCCACGTCGTTTATGTCGATGCCCAGAAGCCCCAGCCTCTTGCGGATGGTGCGGCCCCCTATTCCGACATCTATCAGAAAGGAGACATCGTCGTTGCCGATGTAGTAGCAGTTGCCGCTGCTTCCGCTGGAAAGACTGATGAACCTGGTCATTTAGAAATACCGTTTTCTGTTATGATACCGGTAATGAGTGCGTTCGGAGTGACGTCGAAGGCCGGATTGTATACCTTGGTGCCGACAGGTGCGGAGGGTTTTTCATAATACATCTCTGTGACCTCGTAGCCGGGCCTCTCCTCTATCTTGACGTCATATCCGGTGGGACGGTCCTTGTCGATGGTCTGCGACGGGCAAAGTACGTAGAACGGCACTCCGTAGTGCTGCGCCAGTATAGCCAGGCCGCTGGTGCCCACCTTGTTGATAACGTCGCCGTTGGCGGCCACGGTGTCGGCGCCCACGAAGATAATATCGACCTTCTTGCGGCTCATGACTATCGAAGCCATGTTGTCGCAGATCAGAGTCACGTCAACCCCCGCCTTGCCAAGTTCGTAGGATGTCAGACGGGCTCCCTGGAGGAGGGGTCTGGTCTCGCAGGCATATACCTTCGGCATGTAGCCGTTCTCCTGGGCCAGGAATATGGGGCTGAGCGCAGTTCCGTAGCGGGAAACCGCCAGATAGCCGGCATTGCAGTATGTCATGATGGTCACTCCCGGCTTCAGCAGGCTGAAACCGTACTCCGCTATCGCCAGGCATGTGCGGATCTTCTCGAGCTTGATGTTGCGGGCCTCGGCAGTAAGGCGCTCCTTTATCAGAGAGATCGCTCCGGCGCCGTCCTCAGCACAGCTCATCTGCTCGTAGAAACAACTCTCCATCCGGTTCAGGTCGGTAAAGAGGTCGACAGCCGACGGACGGCTTATGGCCAGATAGCGCTTCACCCTCAGGAACTCGCTCTCGAACACCCTCAGGTCGTTGGTCTCGAAGCGGTTCATGCACATTGCAAGACCTAGGGCGGCGGAGATGCCGATGGCATGCGAACCGCGCACTTTCAGCAGCGTGATGGCATAGAAAAGCTGCTCGGCAGTGGTTATGGTGATGTATTTCTCCTGGTTAGGCAGCAGCGTCTGGTCGAGTATGACAAGTTCCTTCCCGTCGGGAGTAAGTTCTACGGCATCTTTCTCGAAAAAACTTTTCATGGCAGAGGATAAAAAGGCGGAGTAAAGGTTTTTAAGCGCGCCAAATGTACGAATTATTTATTAAATTTGAGAGAACATAAACTCACCATGGCTGAAACAAAACCCGATCCTCACTACCCCCCGGTAGACAAACGAATGATAGGCGATATAGTCCAGATCGCCACCCGCGGTTTCCTCTCCCAGTCGGCCTCTAAAGTCCTTCTCGACGCTGCCGGTATCAACAGGGCCCGCCAGTACAGGGCATGCACAGAACATGAGGCCCAGCTGGCCATGATCGCCATCGGCGGCCCCGTGGCCATGAAGGCAGTTATCGAAGGAGACAAGCAGGCATTGGGTGCCATCGCTCTCAACGTCTGTGACATAGGCACCCTGAAAGTAGAGTTCAACCGTATCATGAACATTCAAGGAGTGAGCTCCGTCAGCATAGAGCCCATGCTCGAAGGCCAGGAAGTCTACATCTACGCCACACGCAAATACACAGGGCGCTACGATATTTCCTGCGGCATATCGGGCAGCGGCCGTCCCGGCACCAAGCGAGAAAGCCCGATTACCCCTCAGATCGCCGCCGAAATGGTGGAAGGCCTTGACACTATCGTCAACAAGTATATCTTTGCAGAAAATATCAGGAGAGTCAGCGCCCTGTGCGATACAGCACCCAGCATACTGTCGGTGGAGATAAACCCTCTCATCGGCAATGAGAAGAACATAAACGCGCTGAACGCACGAATCTCCATCGACAACGACGACTGAATATGTTCAAGAAGCTAAAAGCCTGGTATGACAAGCAGACCGACACGACCAAGGGAATGATCCTGGTCGGGCTTGTGCTGATAGTCCTGATTGCGATACGCTGGAAAGCCATCGTGGCCGGGGTCATCAAAGGCTACAACTATTACACCCACGGCACTCTGCCGCAGTAGGCCTATGCCGGCAGGGGGCGCGGAGCTGCTCCTTCGGCCACTTCGGCCAGCAGTCTGATGTGCTCCGGCGTCGTGCCGCAGCATCCTCCTACGATATTCACAAGACCTGCGTCTATCATCGCCTTCATGTGAGCCGCGAACATGGCGGGCGTTTCGTCATATCCACCTGCGGCATTGGGCAGGCCGGCGTTGGGATGCACGCTAACCCTTGTGTCCACCACTTTCGATAGATTCTCCACGAAGGGGAACATCGATTCGGCGCCCATAGAGCAGTTAAGCCCCATCGACAGCAGGTTTTCACCCTTTATCTGCTGATAAAGATCTTCCAGACTCTCACCCGACAGCAACCTGCCGAAAGAGTCTGTCAGCGACACTGAGACCATTACGGGAATGGCCCTGCCCTTCTGCGCAGCCACTCTGTTTATAGCGTCAAGGCCTTTGCGGACATTCAGAGCGTCCACCATGGTTTCCAGCAGCAGCACGTCTGCGCCGCCGTCCACAAGGCCGCGGGCCTGGTCATAATATGCATTTTCGAAATCCTCCGGGGTTACGGGATCGTCCATCAGCGGGGCCAGAGTGGCGCTCTTGGATGTCGGCCCCATGGAGCCGACTACGAAGCGGGGCTTGTCGGGCGTTGCGGCGGTGAACTTGTCGGCAGCCTGCCGGGCTATCTTCGCCGCAGCCAGAGATATTGCGTATGCGTCCTGCGCCCTGTCGTAGCCCTCCAGGCTGATAGCGTTGGCGCTGAATGAATTGGTCTCGATGAAGTCCGCTCCGGCGGCGAGGTAACGCTCATGTATCTCCTGCACTACGTCAGGATGTTCGAGGCATGCCACATCAGGGCAGCCGGTGATTCCGGCCAGCTGGAGCTGCGTTCCGAGGCCTCCGTCAAGCAGCATAATCCGTTGAGAAAGGATGTCTTGGATGGAATTTACAATCATATTGTCAGTTTGAGACGGCAAAGTTATGAAATATGACACAAAAAGACTAATTTTGTCGTCAAGTAAGAAATCAGTAATGAGCAAACTCACCATTCCGGTAAACTATAAGGCATTGATGGACCCCAACCAGACGGAGCAGGGCATCAAATTCATCAAAGATTTCTTCCAGCAGTCGCTGGCTTCCGCTTTGAGGCTGCGCCGCGTCACCGCCCCTCTTTTCGTGCTCAGCGGCACGGGTATCAACGATGACCTTTCGGGCACAGAGAGGCCCGTGCGCTTCGCCGTCAAGGACATGAACGACGCTCAGGCGGAGATAGTACATTCGCTGGCAAAATGGAAAAGGATGACCCTGGCGGATTATGCCATCTCTCCCGGCTTCGGCATCTACACCGACATGAACGCCATCCGCGCCGACGAGGAGCTCGACAACCTTCATTCGATGTATGTCGACCAGTGGGACTGGGAGGCTGTCATCACCCCTGAAGACCGCAACGTGGAGTTCCTGAAGCAGGTGGTGAGGCGCATCTACAACGCCGTCCTGCAGACCGAATACATGGTATGCGAGCGTTTCCCCGGCATCGTCCCCATCCTTCCGAGGGACATCACCTTCATACATGCGGAGGAGCTTCGCAAGTTGTATCCCGACAAGACGCCCAAGGAGCGCGAATATCTCATAACCAAGAAATACGGAGCCGTGTTCATCATCGGCATCGGCGGCGTCCTGGGTGACGGCAAGCCTCACGACCTCCGCGCTCCGGACTATGACGACTGGTCTACTGTCGACGCCACCACCGGCCTGCCCGGCCTGAACGGCGACATAATGCTGTGGTATCCCGTGCTCGACACCGCCGTTGAACTTTCTTCAATGGGCATCAGGGTCGACCGTGACGCCATGCTCAAGCAGCTCGAGCTGTCCGGCCAGCAGCATCGCCGCGAGCTCTTCTTCCACCGCCGTCTGCTCGGCGGGGAGCTTCCCCTCAGCATCGGCGGAGGTATAGGCCAGAGCCGCCTCTGCATGTTCATGCTCCGCAAGGGCCACATCGGCGAGATCCAGGCCAGCATCTGGCCCGACGACATGCGCGCCGAATGCCGCCGCCACGGCATGGCACTGATATAGGAGTCGCCTGGGCATATAAAAAGAAAGGCCGCCTGATCGGGCGGCTTTCTTTTTGTCAAGAACTCTGGATATTAGAGCTGGGGACCGGCGGCTACGAGAGCCTTGCCAGCCTCGTTGCCTTCGTACTTCTTGAAGTTCTTGATGAAGCGGCCGGCGAGGTCGCGGGCTTTCTCATCCCACTCTGCGCGGTTCTGATAAGTGTCGCGAGGATCGAGGATACCCCATGCAACGCCGTCGAGCTGAGTCGGAACTTCGAGGTTGAAGTAAGGGATCTTCTTGGTAGGAGCGTTCAGGATGGCGCCGCCCAGGATGGCATCGATGATGCCGCGGGTGTCGCGGAT
>JAFZVU010000085.1 GCA_017617655.1 Bacteroidales bacterium | reverse complement strand
GAGCTGAAGAAAACCACGCCTTCTTCGCCGTATTTGAACTCTGACAGTGCCCTTGCGAATCCGTCGACGAGAGAATTGTTAGTGATGGCGTCTTCAGGATCCTTATAATAGGTGACTTGCAGGCCGCTGTAGCTCTTATCCTTGTTGAAGCGCCTGTACATGCGGGCCGTGTCGGAGATGTTGGTGTCGAAGAGGAAGTCGTCGGTGATGCCGTCGATCAAATGGCCGGAATAGTAAACGTAGATAGAGGTTCCGTTGACTATAGTGTCGCCCTCGTTGGGATTCTCCTTCAGTTTCAAGAAGTAATAGCCCCTGACGGTGGAATCGATGCCGCTCCAGTATTTCTCGGCATAGTTCTTCAGCAGGTCGAATTCGTATTGCTCGATGTCCTTGACTGTCTTCTCCAGAGACATTTCATAGATGACGTTGGTCTGGAACTCTTTGGTGCTGTTCACGACAGCTGTCTTATAGTCTTTGGGATATGTGATGGCGGACAGCTCCGGAGGGACTATCGCCTTGATCTTGCCTCCGACTTTCATCATCTTGAGCAGCTCCCTGGCTCCGTCGTTCTGGGCGTAGTCTGCTATCCTCCATACTGCGGGCGCCCAGTATACGGTGTCTGAATATGTGCCGAGATGCATCTTGGCTATCTCGGGGTCGGTGGTCGACCTGTAAGTACCGTCCAGGTCTTTCATTGAGTAATGCACGAAGCAGTATGTAGAATCTTGTACTGAATTGCCGCTTCCGACAGTCTCTTCAAGTACATAGATTCCGGATTTGGTGAGGGCTACGTAGTCTGAACCGTAATTTACCCTTACCCATGCGTCTCTCACCCTTTTCAGATGGCTGGCAGAATCGTCGACAGGCGAAACCTCGCAGGAGTTGAACATGGATGCGAGGATGCTTCCGACCAGTATGAGAAACAAAAACTTCTTCATGCTATCTGTAGATATTTTCTAAAGTTACATAATAAATGAGCGGAGTCATGGGCTTCACGGCTCCGGTCGCTTTGTCGAAGAAACCGTATCTGGCGGAAAACGCTATGTAGGCTTCTTCACCCTGCATCATGCCGACCATGCCTTCATCCAGACCGTCGATCATGTGTCTTGCTCCAAGGCGCTCCTTGATCCGGCCCTCGGCGAACTGCGCCCCCGGGCCTTTGCTGAACAGGTACCCCTTGTATGAGAAGAGCACGCTGTCTCCTTTCTGGGCTGCCGTGCCGCTGCCATGGACCATCACTATCCTTGATATGCCGTTCTCGGTGACCACGACGGTGGAGTCGGCGAACTTGCTCTGTATGTACGACTCGATGCTCTCTTCCTGCTTCACGCACTCGTTGAGCTTATCGTCCATCGTGCAGGCCGCGAAGGCTGCAAGGCAGAGGACCAGAGTTGCGATCAGGAGAGTTTTTTTCATACGAGCGCAAAGTTAACAAAAGCTATGCCTTTTTGAAATAATCCTCGATGCTTGCGGTAAAATAAGCTGCCGTTTCGGATATATCCATGTAGAGCCTGCCGCCGGAGGCGTTGCGGTGGCCGCCGCCGTTGCAGTACTGCCTTGCGAACAGGTTGACGTCGAGGCTGCCTTTCGACCTGAGAGAAACCTTGACGAAGCCGTCGTCCTCTGTCAGCAGGGCCGACATCTGCACTCCGCGTATCTTGAGCGGGAGATTCACGAAGCCTTCGGAATCGCCGGTGCAGTAGGAATATCTGTCCTTGTCGTCATTGTCCAGGGTGATGAATGCGACTTTGCCGTGCTGGATAATCGCCATCTTTTCCGAGAGCAGATGGCCCATGAGCTTCATCCTCGATGCTGAATATGAGCAGAAGATGCTGTCGTATAGGGCGTCTCTGTCCACGCCGCGCTTGAGCAGCATCGAGGCTCTCTCCAGTGTAGCGGGGAATATTGAGTTGGCGAAGTTGTTGGTGTCGGTGAGTATGCCCGCAGCGATCGATGTGGCGCAATCGAGATTAAGCCTGTTGATGTCACCTTCGATTGCCTCGGACTCCAGTATCAGGGAGAGCAGCAGCTCGCAGGTCGAAGAGACTTCAGTGTCGGAAATCACTATGTCGAAGGGGTCGGCGACGGGGTTGAGGTGATGGTCGATCAGTATGCGCTTTGCAGAGCTGCCCTTGAAGACGGCGTCTGACATTTCGTCGATGCGGCTCGGGCCGCTCATGTCCATGCAGATTATAAGGTCGGCCCCGGCGAGGATCCTGTCACATTCCTGCGGCCCTTCCCGATATATCCGGACTGGATTGTCGGCCGGATCGAGGCATGAAAGGAAACCGGGGAAAGCGTTGGGGACCATCATGACGGCATGCTTGCCGGTCTGCTTCAGGAAGTGGTACATAGCAGACAAAGAGCCTACTGCATCCCCGTCCGGATTGGTGTGCGCCACCAGGACGATTCTCTCGCTCATGCTGGTCAGGCTCCACAGCTGTTCTTTATTTTTGTAAGTCCTCACTTGACGCAAAATTATTTTTTGCAAAAATAAAAATATATTGCAAGGACTAAATATTATTTTTACTTTTGTAGATGACATTACCATACCTGTATTAGCGCGAATAATTAGAAAATAATAACTGATAACATGAAAAAACTTCTTACTTACGTCATTTGCCCGTTGATTATCATTGGCCTTGCGTATCTGATCGTCAACAGCATAATGGAACCTGTCAAGTTTAACAAAGAGAGAACTGCCAGAGAGGCCGACGCTATTACTCTGCTGAAGGATATCCGTACCCTCCAGGTGGCTTACAAGAACGTTCACAACCACTATGCTCCGGTCATGGACTCTCTCATCGATTTCTACAACAACGGTGAGATGACCATCGTAAAGCAGATCGGTTCAATGGACGACTCACTGGCCGTTGCCCGCAAGCTTGTAAGGCGTGAGACTATCAAGATGAAAGTCCGCGACACAATCCTTGTCGACAGGAAAGATTTCAAAGCCGAGAATCTGCGCACAATCCCTTATTCAGGCGGTGACACAGTTATCATGAAATCTGTCATCAAGACCGTTTCAGGTGTTAACGTTCCTCTGTTCGAGGCCGACATTCCTTTCAATTCTCTGCTTAAGGGTATGGACCACCAGCTTCTCGTAAACCTCAATTACGAGAGGACCGACCAGAACCGCTATCCTGGCCTCCAGGTAGGAAGCATCGAGAATCCTAACAACAACGCCGGTAACTGGGAGTAGTGGAGAAATACACACTCGTTCCGAAAGAGTTCTTCAACGGAGACGTACAGTTGCTGTCGCAGGTCGTCGGAGTCTCGCCTTCGGAAACCGTAAAATATG
This sequence comes from Bacteroidales bacterium, assembly GCA_017617655.1. Classification (GTDB taxonomy): domain Bacteria; phylum Bacteroidota; class Bacteroidia; order Bacteroidales; family UBA932; genus Equibacterium. Next base: position 15,120 of record JAFZVU010000085.1, on the reverse strand, counting down.
TAGAACTGCCCTCTTTTGAGGCAGTTCTGCTTTTTGTGCCCGGCCCTGATGGTGTCGAGCCCGTCATTTATGACCTGCTTTGCCGCTTGCCGCAGATCCACGATTACAACAAGGTCCTGTTCTGCATCGAGGGCTCCGTCCTGCATCTGGCGATTGGGGCGGGCGACAAGCTGCTGCTTGCCAATTCATACGAGGCGGCAGATTTCACCACGGCGCTCTATTACATCTTCGCCGCTCTCCATGATTTCCAGATCAATCCCCAGATGACTACTCTTTATCACAAGGGCGACATAGATTACGAGAACCGGGAGCTGCTGTTCTCTTATTTCAAGGGAGTGGAGCCTGTATGCGGATAATCGGGGGTGATCTGAAAGGAAAGTCGATAATGCCGCCGGCTGGCTATGCTGCGCGGCCTACCACCGATTTTGCGAAGGAAGGTCTGTTCAATACTCTTGTCAATGAGATAGACTTCGAGGAAATGGCGATGCTGGATCTTTTCTCCGGCACCGGCAGCATTTCCTACGAGGCGGCCTCACGCGGCTGTCGCGATATCGTGTCTGTGGAGATGAATCCGGCGAATGCGCGTTTCATCAAGCAGACTGTTGCCGCCCTGGGCATCAAGGGGATGCAGGTCGTGCATCACAATGTCTTCGATTTCCTCAGCATCTGCACTAAGAAGTTCGATTTCGTCTTTGCCGATCCGCCCTACGCCATCGATAATCTGGAGGGCATCCCTGACAAGGTTTTCGCCGCGGACATCCTGAACGACGGCGCAATCTTCGTCCTCGAGCATCCGGGCACTTTCTCCTTCAAGGAGCACCCCCGCTTCGTCAAGGAGAAGAAGTACGGCAATGTCCACTTCAGTTACTTCAAAGTATAAATAAAAGACGCAGCGATTGCTGCGTCTTATTTTTGCGGTGCGGACGAGGCTCGAACTCGCGACCCCCGGCGTGACAGGCCGGTATTCTAACCAAACTGAACTACCGCACCATTTCCCCGATTGGGACTGCAAATATAGACAATATTCAAATATGTGCAAATATCTGCAGTACTTTTTTTCTCGAGTTTTACTTATTCCGCTTGTTGGCGCGGGAAGCCTTCCTTGCGGCTTTCGCAGACTCGGCGGCAAGCCTCTCGGCTTCGACTGCGCTCTTCGTGCGGAAGATGATGACGCCGTTCTGGCCCTGCATGCCGTACATCGAAGCGGTGCCGTCCTTGATTACCTCTACAGAATAGATATCCTCAGGGCGGAGATAGGTTACATCGTCCTGATAGATGCCGTCAACCACGAACAGCGGCTGAGTCTGGTCAGAATTGGTGCTCACGCCACGGATATAAACCCTGGGCATCGAGCCTTCTGCGCCACCTTTGATGGTAACACCCGGTTCGTCGCGCAGCAAGTCGAATACAGATTTGTAAGTAGTCTTGCCGGTCTGGACTTTCTCCTGAGCGTACACTGTGCCACCCAGCATCAGTGCAGCGAACATTATGATAAAGATTCTTTTCATAGCCATTCCAATTTTTGTATCAAAGATAGCAGTTTTCTCTCATAGATTGTGCCACTTTTGAAAACAAAGGATTTACGGTCTTGCTCCCATTGCGGGACGCGGAGGAGTCAGAGGCTCGCCGAACTCAGATGCTTCGGCATCGGCGTCATCGAGCTTCCATACCATGAACTTGGGCGTAGCTGCTGTGTAAGGCGCCCATACGCCTCCTTCAGGACCATTGGGGTCGCTGTACTTGGCGAAGTTAGACCATGCGGTAAGCATCTTCTCTGAAAGATCCCAGTCGCCCTCGGTCCAGGGACGCCAGCAGTGCTCCAGACTCTTGAATACAAACCAAAGGTCTGAAGAGTGGAATGCTCCAGACAGTACGTTTGAGCGGCCGTCGGTAGGCAGCGGGCGTGCGAACTGGTATGCCCAGGCCTTGCCGCCTATGTCTTCGCGGTTGAGGCAGAAAGTGCGGATCTGGCCTGCCATGTTGCCGGCATCGTTGAGGGTGTAGCCAATCATATAAGGTATGTCGGCGAGGCTGCCGTCGATACAGGCTTCGTCGAAAGTCTTGTCCATCACATAGCCGTCGATATAAGGCGCGATGGGAGAGGCGGAAAGCACGCTGCGTTTGCCGGTTGAAGAAGTGTAGAGGGTACCCATGGCGTAGATGGTCTCTGTAGAAGCCCTGCGGAGTGAGGCGAGATCCTTGAATCCGGCCCAGTCAGCCACTTCCTTGGTAGAAGCTTCAGCCTCGGCGAGGGTATAATGGCTCTGGGATGCCATAGCCATTGCGGGCATGCCGGGGATGGCCGGAGCAGCCTGCTGCGCGCGAGGATCCACAAGACCGCTGGCACTCATGATGACAGCCTTGTCGAAGAGGCCCTTGGTGAGCGGAGATGCGGAGAGGAACTTCGTGCTGCGGCCGCCGGCGCTCTGGCCGAAGAGCATCACGTTATCAGGATCGCCGCCGAACTGTGCGATATTGCGTTTCACCCATTTGAGGACTTCGATTTGGTCCAGAGTGCCCCAGTTGCCGGTAGGATGCTCGGGATTCTCTGCCGACAGTTCGGGATGTGCGAAGAAACCGAAGGGGCCTACACGGTAGTTGAAGGTCACCAGGACAACATCCTTGGCGCCCCAGTTCTTGCCGTCGAATTCGGGTTCGCTGCCCCATCCTTCACGGAGTCCGCCGCCGAAGATCCACACGGCTACCGGAAGTTTCTTGTCGGTTTGTCCGGGCGCCTTTGTCCAGACATTCAGATAGAGGCAGTCCTCGCTGTAGGGAGCTTCCTCGCCATATCCCCACTCGGTGGTGTAGCCGCCGGGATAGTGGACAGCCTGATAGGGCGGATGGCCGAATGTGTCGCAGATGCGGACGCCGTCCCAGGGCTCGACAGGCTGCGGAGCGCGCCAGCGGTTCTGACCGATGGGCGGAGCTGCATAAGGGATGCCGCGGTATACGGTCACGCCGGGAGCGTCGTCCAGCTGGACACCCTGGATCTGGCCGCCGTCGACGGTCAGTATGGGGTTCTTGGATGTTTTCGTGCACGCTGCGATGGCCAGCACGCCGAGAAGAATTATCAACAGTTTTTTCATATCGTGTATGGTTTACAGGTTTTCGAATTCTATGCGGTAGATCTTGGAGGTGGTGTCGTCGCCCATCCAGATGCAGCCGTGCTCGTGGTCGACGCAGATACTTTCTCCATTATCTATGAAAGGTATGCTCCACGATGCCAGCACCTCGCCGTCAGTAGTGCAGAGGTTGAGGGTGTACTTGTCGCTGTCGGCTATCCATAGCACGTCTCGTACGGGGTCGTAGCATAGGTCGGCTATTTCAGACACACCTGTAAGGTCGACAAACGAAGTGACGCCGCCGTCCTTGAAATGCATCAGCCTTATAGGTCTGCGCTGGTTGCCGACCAGCAGTTCGCCGTCTTTGTAATAAGTGATTCCTTCCAGGCCGTCATTGGTGTGCAGCCCTACATCCGATATGACTCCGAGCAGCTCCGGCTCTTTGTAAGGCGCTTTGAGGCGGCGGACCTCCTGCCTGCGCTCAACTATATAATATACATCTTTGGTGACAGGATCGATGGTTACACCTTCGCAGTCCATGCGCCTCTCGGTGTAGAATTCGGTGGTCTGGCCGTCCCAGCCGATATGGTAGATTCCGCGCTCGTCAGAAGCAGCCAGCAGGCCGTCGCCGTCCGGAGCGAGGCAGAGACCTGAGACTTCGGGGCAGGTGGTGTCGATGGTGGTGTATGAGCCCATCAGCGGCAGATACTTTGACGTGGTGACGGTAATGATTACTCTGCGGTATGCCGGGAGGGTGTAGGGACCTTTGTCGTGGACTTCACAGACGAGGTCCATGCGGCAAGGAGCCGCGTCTTCCGGGATGCGGAATGAAATCTTTGAAGAAGAAGGTTTCTTTATGACGGGGAAGCTGATGCTGTCGGCAGATTCCTGGAACCACCATTCGAAACTAAGTTTGTCGCCGTCCGGGTCGAATGAGCGGGAAGCGTCGAGACGGACCGTCTGGCCGGGCCATGCCTTGATTTCTATGGGAGCAAGCCCGCCGTCCTTGCCGATTACTACCACGGGATTCCTGTTGCCGGCGCCCTCAGCCGCCCACTGCATACGGGCTGCGAAATCGCGGAACTCATCGGGATAGAAGCGCTTCTCATATCTGTCCGATATATCCTTGAGAGGCTGCTGCCAGTTGGTCCATGCCTTTGTCTCGCCGTCGGGGCTGATGCCGAACTGATGGACGCCGCCCCAGCCGACCTGCGTAGGGTCGTTGGGATCGTTGAGTCCGTTGGGCATTACGTTCAGGAAGCTCGGGGTGTCACCCTCCACTCCCCAGAGGAAGTGCGGGTAAACTCCGCCCAGCGCTCCGTGCCCCTGGATCTGTGAGGCGTAGGAATCCCAGTCAGCACGGCCGAGGGCGTTCTGGTTGAGCCATGCGCTTTCGTCCCATACCAGCATCAGCTCGTCTGAAAAGTCGCGCCGCAGCCACTGGTGTGAGCTGTAGGCCCGGTTCATACGCATGCCGTACACCATGTCCTGGTCGGTGATGGTATAGAGGCGGAATTTGTGCAGGAAGGCCTTCAGCTCTTCGGGAGAACGTTCCTGCTGAACTCTCCATACAGCCTGTGAGAAGGTATTGGCTCCGCCCCAGACGCATACCCAGATAGGGCGGTCGTCGTCTTCGTCGGCAAGACGTATTATGAGGTCGCTGCCGGCAGTGTCATTGTCTTCTCCGATCACTCCTATGCCCGCGCGGGGGCTGCCGAAGACAGTCCGGCTGCGGATATACTCTGCGCTGGGCCAGTATCCAAGGGCCTGGCTGCCCTGTTCCTGCTCCAGCGGCATGAATTCCTGCTGGCCGGAACGCTTCATGAGGTTCGGCACATCTTTCTCGTATGCGTCGATGACGCGCTGAAGGTATTCGGCCCACTCAGGAGGGTAGGGGTCGCAGTTCCAGCCTATGGTGGTGATGAGGGCCTCTATCTCGAAGCGGTCGGCGTAAGACATCAGGCGCACTGCCGACTCGTTGTCGTCCGGCTCAACCTCGGCGGGGCCTATGTCAGTCAGGACTATGATGCGGGGTTTGAGGATGCTCTCGGCCTTGACCCGAGTGCAGCCGACTATGGCCGCCAGAATGATAGCAGCTAAAAATATTTTTTTCATATTGTCTTATTAATCGTCGTCGGAATCACCCATGATGATCACCAGGTTGTCACCGACTTTGAGGGGCATGCTGCCGTGGGGGACGAGGAACTTGCCGTCGCGGCGAACCATCATGACGCGGATGCCGTGAGGAAGATGCAAATCGCGGAGCGTAGGACCTCCGACAAGGTCGTCTTCGGTGACTATATGGTCGCGCAACATTCCCATAGCCTCAGGTATCTCCATGCCGAAGGTCTCAGCCTTGGGGGTTTCGTCATAGCTGAGACGCAGGAGCTTGGCTACCGGTCCGAGGGTCGTGCCCTGCAGCGACAGGGAGAAGAGGGTGATGATGAACACTATGTTGAACATCTGGGTGCCGCTCTCAAGCCCTACGACAACTGGATACAATGCAAAGAGGATGGGACCGGCGCCCTTGAGGCCAACCCATGAGGTGAGCAGTTTGGCCCTGGCAGAAAGATTTCGGAAAGGCAGCAGGGTCAAAAAGACACTTGCAGGTCGGGCCACGAACATCATGAACAGACCGATGAGGATGGCGGGCAGCAGCACCGGCAGCATCTGGGAAGGTCTTGCGAGAAGACCCAGCACCAGGAACATGACCAGCTGCATTAGCCAGGTCAGGCCGTCCATGAATGTGAGAATATCTTTCCTTTGAGGCAGATGGGCTTTGTTGCCAATGATGATAGCAGCGATGTAGAGGGCGAGCAGTCCGTTGCCGTGGAGCAGCGATGCGATGCCGTTCGCAAAGAAGCCTATGCTGAGGATGAGGATGGCGGTGAGGGCAAAGCCGGGGAGACGCACGTGGTCAAGCACCCATCTCGCAGCATAACCTACACCGAAACCTACTGCCACACCGACGGCGATTTGTATCACCAGTACGACGAATGCGGCCAGGCAAAGCTGCCATCCGCTGTAAGCCTGAAGGGTTTCGCTGGTAAGAAGCTTTACGATGATGATGGTGAGGGTGTATGCCATCGGGTCGTTGCTACCGGATTCCAACTCAAGCATCGGCGCCATGTTCTCCCTCAGTTTCAATCTCTTTGTCCTGAGGATCGAGAATACGGAAGCCGAGTCCGTAGATCCCATTACTGCTGCGAGCAGCACGCAGGCGAGGATAGACAGCTCAGCGCTCTTGCCGAGGATGGCGAAAATAAACAGGCCGGTCAAGAGCACAGTCAGAAGCACGCCTACTGTAGACAACAATATGCCTTGCTTCAACACAGGCCGTGTTTCTGCCAACGCCGTCTCGAGTCCTGCGGACAGCAGGATGACTGTCATGGCAAAATGGCCGATGGCTTCTGCCACTTCGTATTCCTCGAAATGAAGACCTAGTCCGTCAGAGCCCGCCGCCATACCCAGAAGGAGGAACAGCAACAGAGAGGGCACGCCGAAGCGCGATCCGAGCTTAGTGACAAGGATTGCCACGAATATCAGCACGGAACACAGCAGCAGCAAGTTTCCGGACAGCAGCTCTACAACGAAAATGGAAAGGGGCATTATTCTATCTCAAAGAGGTTGAAGAAGCCTGTCATGATGAATACGTTGCGGATTTCGTCACCGATTGAGCGGACGATAATCTTTCCGCCCTTTTCAGCGGCTGCTTTGCGCAGAGTGAGGAAAAGCCTCAGTCCCGAGCTGGAGATGTAAGAGAGTTCCTTGCAGTCCAGTATGATGGTCCCGGCGGCATCTGCCTTGAGGGCCTCGATCTGGGGGGCGATTTCCTGCGAAGCAGGAGTATCCATGCGTCCGATAAAGCTAACTACAACTTCTTTTCCTTCCTTTTGAATTTTTACTTCCATGGTTCTATAATTTTTTAATCATTGTCAAAATGTTTTTGCCATCTTCTCTTCTGTATGTAACAGAATCCATGATGTGCTTTACAAGGTGGATGCCAAGACCGCCGATAGGACGTTCTTCCACGCCCATACTGATGTCGACTTCCGCTTTTGCGGTGGGGTCGAAGGCCTTTCCGCTGTCGCTGATGATGAAATCAAGCTGATTGTCGCGGATTACGGCCTCGATGTCCACAAGCCCGTCGGAGCCTTCCGGATAGGCATACTGGATTACGTTGGTAACGGCTTCCTCCAGGGCGAGATTCAGACTCATGGCTGTGCCCTGGTCAAGGTTTTTCTCGGTGGCAATGGTCTCTACAAAGTCAGCCAGCTGAGGAATCTGCTGGATGTCGTTGTGCAGGATAAGATGCCTTTCGTTTGAGCTTGGGTGTGAATTGTTCATATAGTGTATAACAAGCATCGTAAGATCATCACTCTGGGGCGCTTCTCCCACAAAGTCGGCAACTGCCTGCTTCATGGCTTCGAGGTGCCCCTGCGAATCGCGGCGCTCTTTCAGGATTTCTTCCAGGCGCTGCTCCGTGAATTGTTCGAAAGCTTCATTCTCGGCTTCGTTGAGGCCGTCTGTGAAGAGGAACAGAGTGTCGTCGTATTTCAAGTCGGTCTCCTGCTCCCTGAAGGACATGTTCGGCATCACTCCCATCGGAAGGTTGGGGTGTACGTCCAGCGTGCGCACTTCGTCAGAAATGACGATGGGCGGATTGTGGCCGGCGTTGCAATATCTCAAATGTCCGGATGTCAGGTCGAGGATACCGCAGAAGAATGTGACGAACATATTGCTTTCATTCATGTCCGACATAGAGTCGTTCATGGCCGTCACAATTCTCTGAGGGCTCTTCTCGTGGGCGGATACGGTGCGGAAGAGACTGCGGGTAACCGCCATCACCAGGGAAGCCGGCACACCCTTGCCGCTCACGTCTCCGATGCAGAAGAAGAGCTTTTCGTCCCGGATGTAGAAGTCATAGAGGTCTCCGCCGACTTCCTTGGCCGGTATCAGGCATGCGGACAAGTCTATGTCATCGCGCTCCGGGAAGGGAGGGAAGATGTTCGGGATCATCGACATCTGGATGTTGCGGCCGATCTTCAGCTCACCTTCCATGAGCTCTTTCTTCTCGTTCATCTTCTGGTATTTCAACTGGTTCTTTGCAGTGATGCGGAGAATCAGGAAGATCATGCCGAGGCCCAGCAACTGGAAAAGCCTCTCAATCCACTGGACGCGGCGGATGTCGCGATAAATCTCAGATTCGGGTATGGCGATTGCAGCGGTCCAGCCTGCAAGGTCCACAGGAGAGAAGAAGACCTGGTTGACCTTGCCGTTTATTTTGAGAGGAAGTGTGCCGGATTCGCCGGCCTTCACTGCGAGGGCGAGTTTATCGAAGCCTGAATTGTCTGCAAGCATATCTTTCAGGTCTTCGATATTGGTCCACATCAAAGGCTCGCCGGTAGTCGGGCATACCAGCGCTGACCCGCCGCGGCTTACCACAAGCTCATAAGAATTGGGGTAGATCATCGCGCTGCCGGTGACCTCTGACAGCCAGGCCAGGGAGATGTCGGCAGTCAGGACGGCTGCGGCCTTTCCCTTGTTGTCGTGGATCGGGACGGAATATGTCGTCATGAGGGCGTTGCCGCCGCCGATGTCGAGATAAGGCTCGGACCAGTAGCCCTCGTCCAACTCCAGAGGCTTCGTGAACCACTCTTTGGAAGGATAGTCATAATCCGCAGTGGCCAGAGACTTCATGACCAGAGAGTCTCCCTCGCGGCATGCATAAGGAGAATAAAGAGGGCGCTTGCGGCTGTAGTTCGGGACCAGAGCTATGGTGGAACCCATCACAGAGGGGTTGTCTTCGACTATCCTGGACGGAATGCGGGGCAGGCTATCGGGATAGTCCAGACACCAGCGGGCGATCCAGATGCTGTTGCGGACTGCTGATTCTGCCTGATGCGTGGCATCCGCAATCTGGAGCCGGGTAGTCTCCAGCAGGCTTTCAGCTCGCAGCTGTGCTTCCTCCATGAGCCCTTTGCGGGAGAAGTAGTTCTGAAGGAGGGATATGGCTTCCAGCGTAAGCGCTGCAACCACTATCAGCATGAGGCCGGCGGTCGTCGACTTGCGTACTAAATTATTTACTTTGGCGGGCTTGGATTTCATTTCAGGAAACGGTCCGGTAAAATATCATACAAATATATAAAAAAGACTGAGGATAAAAAAGAGTGTTATACTTTCTATTGTAGAGCGGAATTGATTATATTTGCATGTATAGACCGACAACGAATAATAAAACGATATGAAAAGATTTTTATTGATTCTCATCGCAGCGGTTTCTATAGCGGCCCCGCGTGCATTTGCCCAGGAGGCGTTCAAACACGCCGCCCTCGGCGTTACTGCAGGTCTTGACGGTTTCGGTATCGAGGCTGCTACTGCCCTCGGAGACCATTTCCAGCTCCGCGCAGGATATGCAATCATGCCTTTTTCTTATTCCAAGAATATGAACCTTGGAACGGGTACTGTCAACGGAACTAGTCGTGATTTCAGCAATACCCCGGTTTCTATCAAGATGTGGTATGGCGGAAACGGCAATGTCATGGCAGACTGGTTCCCCGGCGACGGTGCTTTCCATGTGACGGCAGGTCTCTTTGCCGGCAGCGGCAAGCTGTTGAAAGGCGATCTGGATGTGACCAGGGCTATCAAAAGTGATGAGTGGGGAAGAGTAGCCGTCTCTTACGACAACGGCGTTTCTTTCTCTACTGACGCCAATGGTATCGCGCATGTCGACGCCGTTACACTCAAGGTTATGCCTTATGTAGGTATCGGACTGGGACGTGCGATAGGCGACGGCCCGGTATCCTTCACCTTCGATCTCGGCGCGCTTATTACCGGTGGTGCCAAGCCTCAGATTTACAACTACATCAGAAATACTATGGATCCTTCGAATCCTGTGGAATCGATGCAGCTCACCAGTGCTCTTGTCAAAAACAAAGATAAGGGCTGGATTGACAAAATCGCCAATATTCCCGTATTCCCGATGCTGAAAATCAATTTATTCGTAGCTCTGTTCTAATCTTACCCAGAATAATATTAATCAACACTTAATAACAATGAAAAAACTTATCGTTCTTTTCGCAGCGGCAGTTATTGCACTCCCGCTCTTGTGTTCTTGCAACCCCGAAGACAAGCCCACGAAAAAAGTTGTTATGGAGCCTGCTCCGACAGCTGAAGATGCAGTTCTTTTTACCTTTGAGGAAAAACCTCTCTACATGATGAACGGCCAGAAATGTGAGATCGTGTCAATCGAATTCACTGAAGACAGCCGTTACATCCTTGGCCTGAGTCCCGTCATTGACGGTTCAGTATCTGCTACGCCTGATACCAAAGCTCTTAAATTAGGAAGCGTGGTTACCGGCAAATTCACCTTGTCCGCAGGCAAGTATATTACACATGGTGAATATGAGGCCCAGATGGAGCTTCGTGACGAAGTTGCCAAAATCACCGGTGCAGTCTCTGGCGAGTTCAAGGGCAAGAAAAAGAGATCTGAGTCAAATACAACCGAGGAAGTCAATGCACACCGTACATGGGTTGTTGACAACACCTACATCAAGATTACCGGCGGTGTCAACGCAGAGGCTGGTTTCAAAGGCTGTGATTTCCAGGAGATAGCTCAGTTCCTCAAGGATAATGGAGCAAAGATTGACCCCAGCAAGGTTGCAGGATACAAGATTTCCGAGATGGAGTTCACCGGTTCAGGCTCTATGAACATCGCCTTCTCAGCAACTTCGTCATTCTATGGCTCTTATACTTTGAGCGGCGAGAACATCACCTATTCTTTCGTTGTCATTAACAACAATGACATTTTGGCCGCTTCGGCAAGCGGTAAGCTGACTTTTCCTGCCAACAAGAAGGCTGAGCTTATCCTCAATACTACTATCGGCGGTTATAACGGTACCGTTCAGTTCAGTATGCACTCCAACTAAACGGTCCTGCTTTCCAATAAAAAAGGCTTCAGTTTTCGCTGAAGCCTTTTTTGTTGTAAGTCTGTCAACTTACTTCACGATGATCTGCTTGCCGAGCACCAGTTTGTCGCCTGAATCGTCGACAGTCCAGTACTGAGGCTTGCGACCTCCGTTGCCTTCAGAATGATGTACCACATAGCGAAGCTCGCCGTCGAAGGTGCGGAAGAGCATTCCGTGGCCTGAGTTGTTGGCCAGGAAGGGTTCCGGTTCCTGAACCCACGGTCCTGCGATAGTGCCGGACTCTGAGTAGCATATTACCTGGAGATAGCGCTCCTTGCCCCATGTAGACCAGAGCATGCCGAGCTTGCCGGTCTGGGTGCGGAACATCTGCGGGCCGTCGGTTACCCAGCCGGGCATCTTGAGGCCGAAGGTAGCTTCGCCGAGACTGTTCATTTCGCCGCAAGGAGGGCACTCAGAAGCACGGAACATAGTGACAGGCCATTCTGAGATGGTCTTGGTGAGGTCCGGTGCAAGTTCGATGTAGTCCATGGTACCGTCGATCAGCTGGGTCCACTCGTGTACGAAAACCATGTAGATGTGGCCGTCCTCCTCATAAAGAGTACCGTCGATGCAGTCCCATTCGTAGGGCTGGTAGTCGTAGCCGGGAGTTACTGAGAAAGGAACGAACGGACCTTCGGGACTCTCCGAACGGAGGAGGTAGGTCTGGTTGTGAGGCACGTTGTAGCGTCTCGGGATGGCCTGGATTATCTCACTGTGGTCGCTCCATGTGCCGGCGTAGTAGTAATAGTCGCCGATCTTGTGGATTTCGGCTGCGGCGGCGAAGCCGGCCTTCTCGCACCAGGTGCCGCTAAGGTCGATTACATTGTAGGGGCCTTCCCACATCACGAGGTCTTTGCTGCGATACTGGCGTCCGCCTGAGCTGGTGAGGTAGTAGGTCTTGGTGGCCTCGTCAGCATAGATGAACGGGTCGCTCATCGACAGGTCGTTGAAGTGGACGGTGCGGATGCGGTTCTGCTCCTCGCGCATGCGGCGCATACGTTCTGCCATGCCTGTAGTGTCGCGCGGGGCGTTCGGGGTGGCTGAGATGTTGCCGCCGAAATTGCGCTGGCCGGGGTCTGCCCTCGGGGCCTGCTCTACCGGTTGGATCTCTTTCTTTACAGGGGTGCAGTCAACCTGCTTCTCTTTGCAGGATGAGACGAGTGCCGTAAGCATGAATGCCATTACGGCAAGTTTCAGGATTTTCATAGGTTGTGTATTTGTGTTGATAGATTATTGCCCAATGTATCTACAAAGATATAGTATTTAGCGCGCAATTATTTCAGCAGCCTGCGTATTATGTCCTGCATGGCGGGGTAGTTGTCTTCCATGCTGCGCAGCAGGGCGATCTGGGAGCGGGTGCGCACGAGGTTGTGCTCGGGATACCTTATCTTGTAGTATGTGTCGCCGTCTATGTAGTCCATCAGGAAGCGCAGCACCTGCTCGTATGTAATGTAAATTGGTGCGAAGGCCATCCAGTCCTTCTCGGAATCTGCGAGGGTCTCCCTGCGCTGCGACAGGTAGCCGTCCATATAAGCCTCGTACATGTCGAGCCTCAGCGCTACCTTGTCGTAGTGCGGATCGTCTTCGACGGTGGCGTTGGCGTATGAGCGGATAGCGTCACCCACGTCGTTGAGGGATGTGCTGCTCATAACCGTGTCGAGGTCGATTGCGCAGAGCACTTCGCCGCTGCGCTTGTCGAAGAGGATGTTGCTGAGCTTGGTGTCGTTGTGGGTCACGCGCTGCGGCAGCGTCCCGTCTTCCACCATAGACCAGAAAGACAGCATGTGCTCCCGCCTGGCTTCTACGAAGGCGATTTCTTTCGCCACGGAGGCCTTTCTGCCGGCTCTGTCGGCGGCGAGGCTTGCGTCCCACTGGGTGAAGCGCCAGCGGATGTTGTGGAAGCCCTTGATGACCTGCGCCAGCGGCTTGTCGAAATCGGCAAGAAGCGCCTGGAATCGGCCTATGCCTATGCCTCCCTGACGCGCCATTTCAGGTGTGGTCGCCACATCGTATGTCACTGTATCTTCTATGAAAAGGCACATCGCCCAGTATTCTCCTTCGTCATCCAGGAAGTAGGGCTTGCCGTCCCGTGCCAGTATTACGGTGAGGGTTTCGCGCAACGGGTCTGCGACCTTCTGCTTGATGTGGGCGGTGACGGCAGTAATGTTGTCCATCATCGCCGGAACGTCAGGGAATACGTTCTTGTTCTTGCGCTGGAGAATGTACCTGAAAGGCCCGTCGGTCGCCACCACGTATGTGTCATTAATGAAGCCTTCGCCGAGCGGCCTGACTTCTGTTACCCGACCCTGGGTCGCGAAGCGGCCCGCTATGTCTGTAAGTCTTTCCATATTACTTGGCGAATGCGTATGAGAATCCGTCAATCCTGTCCCAGGCTCCACGGGTGAAGTCCGGCACTTCCACCGGCGCTCCTCCGTGGTCCATCGAGATGGCGGAGAGTTCGCTCACGCAGCACCACTCGGCCAGGTCATATACGTCCATGTCCAGAGGCAGTCCGTTGCGCAGGCAGTAGATGAGACGGTAGTCCATTATGAAATCCATGCCGCCGTGGCCGCCGACTTCCCTGGCCAGGGCTTCCAGTTCAGGGGTGAGGATGGGGCTGCGGTGCTGTTCCATGAAGGTGTTCAGGGCTTCGCCGGAGAGTGTCTTCTCGCCGCCCAGTTTGCTGTAGTCCGGTGTGCGGCCTTCCAGGGCCTCGTTGCGGAAGCAGAGCTGGTTCACGGGATACTTGGCGGCATAGCCTTCCGTGCCCACTATCTGGTACATGCGGCTGTAGGGGCGCGGAGTCATCACATCGTGCTCTATCATGACGGTCTTGCCTTTCTCAGTGCGGATCATCGTGGTGGATACGTCGCCGTTGGCGAAATTGTCGGGGTCCTTGCCGCCGCGGGCTGCGACATGCTTAGGTCCGTTGAAAGCCTTGGTATCCATCGCCACCAGGGTCTTGAGCCTGTCGCCGCGGTGGATGTTCAGAACCTGGCAGACGGGACCGAAGCCGTGAGTAGGGTAGGCGTCTCCGCGATGCTCCTTGTTGAAAGTCAGTCGCCAGCTGTTCCAGTATGCGTCCCAGTAAGGGTCGAGGTTGTGGAGGTATGAGCCCTCGGCGTGTATCACTTCGCCGAAGAGGCCTTCTCGGGCCATCTGCAGGGTCGACAGTTCGAAGAAATCGTAGCAGCAGTTCTCCAGGATCATGCAGTGGAGGCGCTTCTTCTCAGCCATGTTCACCAGCGCCCAGCAGTCTTCCAGCGAATATGCGGAAGGAACTTCGATGGCCACATGCTTGCCGTGTTCCATGGCATAGAGGGCTACCGGCACATGATGCTCCCAGTCGGTGCAGATGTATACGAGATCTACGTCAGGATTCTCACAGAGCTGCTTGAAGGCTTCTGTGCTGCCGGAATATCCGGCTGCGGCGGGAAAACCTCGTTTCGCAAGGTCTTCCTGCGAGGCCTTGACGCGGTCCGGCTCGACGTCGCAGATTGCCGTGATCTTAACTCCCGGGACGTAGGTGTAGCGCACTACTGCATCGCTGCCTCGCATACCTAGCCCGACGAAGCCGACGCGGACGGTGTCCATCGCGGGTACGGTGAGTCCCAGCACGTCGGTCTGGCCTTTCTCACGCTCCGGGGTCGGAGTCACTATCGCTCCCTCGTCGTTGAGCCTGTAGCCGTCTTTAGTCTTGTTTGCCGTGCAGCCTGTGAGAATGACTGCAAGTATGGTCAGCAGGAAAACGGAATATTTACGCATAGTCAGTTTCGGTTTAAGTTATCCCAAATATAGCAATTCATTACTGTCCACCAAAAGTTGTGGACGGGTTTAAAAGTTAATAATCAAACAACGTGGGTTCATAGAACCCGTCAAGTTCTTTGTCAATATTGAGGTTAGATTTGTTGAAGAGGTCTTCAAGAGGTGTCGTGTCCGTCAGCGATATCCCCAGTATTTGGAGGGCGTTGTAGACTGATATTTTGAGCTTCATCCTGTGATGAACAACGGCAACCAGGCAGTAAGAGATGATCGCGGTGTAGATCTGGATGCGGACTGCGTTTTCAGAGTCTCCCCAGAACTTCTTG
>JAFZVU010000084.1 GCA_017617655.1 Bacteroidales bacterium | reverse complement strand
TGCAGTCGGCGTCGTTCACCAGCATCATCGGGAAGCGCAGCTCCCCGGCCTTGTCCATCGCGCGGAGCCTGAGGATGCCGGTAGTGGTCTCCTCGCAGCCTCCGATTACGTCCGGGACGAGCTCCGGGAATTCGCGGTGAATCATGCTGACAAGGTCGCCGCCGTCGTCGATAATTATGTTAGGACCAGCTTCGAGTACCCGGCGGATGTCGTTCTCATAAGTTTCCGGGTCGGCGCCATGGATGGCGAAGACGTTGAGACCTTCGTGGACCAGGGCGGCGGCCACATCGTCCTGCGTCGACAGGGGATTGCTGCCGGTTATGAACATTTCCGCTCCGCCGGCCGCGAGAACTTCGCAGAGATGGGCGGTCTTGGCCTCAAGATGGACGCTGAGGGCGATTTTCAGTCCCTTGAAGGGGAGGTCGCGCCGGAAATCCTTTTCGATTCCCGCGAGCAGGGGCATATGGTCCCTGACCCATTGGATTTTAAGCTCTCCGCTTTTCCAGAGCTCTATGTCGCGGATATGGTTCATTGCTGGGCAAGACGTTTTTCACTGGGGATCAGCAGGGCACAGAGCACCACGCCGATAAGGGAGCCTATGGCGACTGAGAGCATGGCCGCATCCCAGGAAGAGCCGTTGGCAATCCCGCCGACGACAATTTTGGAGCAGACGGCGTCACCGACCAGGTAGCCGAAGAGGCCGACGAAACCCGCCGCAGTGCCGGCGGCGTTCTTCGGGACCAGGTTGAGTGCCTGTACGCCGGTAAGTGCCACGGGACCATAGATGAAGAAGCCGATGAGGCATAGTGCCACATAGATGAGCACTTTCTTCACCCCGGGCTCGGCCTGGATTATTCCGGCGCCGACCATCCAGTAAAGCAGGACGCCGATTGCGCAAAGGAACATGCAGATGACGTTCATCGGGGCGCAGCGGCCTTTGAAAATCTTGGAGGTCGCCCATCCGCAGGCTATGGTGCCGACGGCGCCAACGATGTTATGGACGGAGAAGGCAATCTTGCTCTCGGCGGCGGTCATGATCTCCTTTTCCTGCAGATAGGTCGGAGCCCAGTCGCCGATGCCGTAACGTACCATATAGACAGCCACGTTGCTTATGGCGACTACCCAGAGGAGCTTGTTCTTTAGCACATAGTCCACGAAGAGGGTCTTGAAGGGAAGCTTCTCGCCCGCGGCACCTTTTGACTTGACGCCGCTGTGGTCATTCCTCCAGTCGCCGACGGCAGGAAGACCGCAGGATTCAGGAGTGTCGCGGATGGCCCACCAGCAGAAGAGGGCGATTGCGAGGGCTACTACTGCCGGGAAGACGAAGTTTCCTTTCCAGGTCTGCGCAACGCCAAGGTCAGCCGCAAGGGCGACACCTGCGATGGCGAGGAAGCCGAGGGAGAAGCTGCCGATGGTATGGGAAACGTTCCAGATGCTCATCTTGAAACTCCGCTCGTTCTGGCTGAACCAGTGGGCCATGATACGGCCGCAGGGAGGCCAGCCGAAGCCGCTGAGCCATCCGACTATCAGCATCAGCACGAAGATTACGGCTGTGTTCACGGCAGTGTTGGTGCCGAAGGGGATAAGTCCGACGGACATCATCACGAGGGCTGACAGGACCAGACCGATGCAGAGGAATTTCCTCGCGTCGGAACGGTCGGACACACTGCCCATCACGAATTTGCTGAAGGCGTAAGCGATTGACACCGCAGACATCGCGAGGCCGACCTTGCCGGCATCGAGGATGCCGTCCTTGATCATGTCGGGTGCTGCCAGCGACAGGTTCTTGCGGACAAGATAGTAAGCGGCGTAGCCGAGGAATGCCCCGAGGAACACCTTGAGGCGCATTGATTTGTACTCTTTGTCAACTTTTTCCGCCGGAAGCGCTGCTTTCGGTTTAGGTGGATCAAGATAACGTGCCATATCTTTTTTGGTTTTAGTTATTCTGTGTATGGTTTTCCATCAATCCCACAAAGGTAACCATTTTGGCGCGAAGATGCAAGATGGCTGGGCAGACCGTGCATACATGCATTTGGACCGTGCATACAGGTGCTCTGGGGTGGACCTGTATGCACGTTTTGGGCCGTTTTCGTGCATACAGGTGTCGGCAAATGGACCAGTATGCACGTTTGGACGCAATTTGTTGAATTTTTCGTTGCTTTGAATGACAATAATGATTAAGTTTGCAACAACGATATTAATGGAGGCGATAGATATGGAGTACTATCTGATCAGCACGGAACATCTGACGGATTCGCTGTGGTTTCGTGACGAAGAAGACTTTAAAATTGGAATGAACCATGTGGCAGCCACCGTATGGGTAACAGGCGTGAGTGTACTGGCCTTTGTATTAATGACCAACCATGTTCATTTTGTACTTGCGTGCATCCGTTCGGCAGCTGAACAGTTCATATCTCAATTCAAGCTGCGGTATTCTCTCTACTTTCAGAAAAAGTACGGAGAGAAAGAGTTTCTCCGCAGGAACAAAGTTGACATTCGCCGTGTCGGTCTTGAGCGGGAATCTCTGGAACGTAGTATTGCGTATGTGATAATGAATCCAGTCGCAGCAAACATAGTGTTGAATGCTTCTGGATACCCCTGGAGTAGCGCAGCTTCATTATTCAATGTTAATCCGAAGCGAGGACGGAAACTTCAGGAAGTGTCTGTTCGCGAAAAACGTCGGGTCCTTCGTACGGCTTTGCCTTTAAATGGGGACTGGATACTTGGTGACGATGGTTATATTCTCCCAAATTGTTACGTTTGCGTTTCCGAAGTAGAGACCCTGTTCCGGAGTCCGTCTCGCTTACAGTACTTCCTGAGTACATCCTCCAAGGCCCGTTTAACGCTGGAACGGCGTGCAGATTCATTGCCGGCTTTTCGTGATCATGTCCTGCTCTCTGCAGCGGATGATCTGTGCCGTACGCTCTTTCAAAAAGAATCGCGCGAGATGCTTTCCGAGGTCGAAGTATCCGAACTGTTGCGACAACTCAAACGGAGGTTAAACGCTGATGTCGCCCAACTCTCACGAGCACTCGGCATACAGTATGAAAGGGCAACACGTTTGCTTGATTCTGTCTAAAGAGTA
>JAFZVU010000009.1 GCA_017617655.1 Bacteroidales bacterium | reverse complement strand
ATCTCGAACATGGTGTGGTGGTAGGTGTCATGGCCCACTTCCTCAAGGTCGTTGTGCTTGCCGCTGACGCGGAGGCATTTCTGGCTGTTGGCCACGCGTTTGTACTTCGCGGGCTCGTTGCCGAGGAACCAGTCCTTGAACTGGTTCATGCCGGCGTTGGTGAACATCAGGGTGGGGTCGTTCTTGACGACCATCGGGGCTGAAGGGACTATGGTGTGGCCTTTAGAGGCGAAGAAATCCAAAAATGTCTGGCGTATTTCTTGAGAGGTCATATCAGATTATATAGAATCGCGTTTTATATTAATGTGTCGCAAAAATAGCATTTTTATCAGATTATTATAACTTTGCATGTTACAATCAGCAATTTCTCCATTTTTGGATGAGTAAGGAAAGCCGATATATCTACAATTCAAAGACGCAGTCGTACGACCTCTACGTCCCGTCGAGTCTGACCCGATGGACGAGGTTCGGCATCGTCGTGGCCATCGGTCTTGCCTTCTTCTTCTCGTATTTCTGGATATGGAACGGCCTTCTGGGCAAGAGCACTCCCAAGACCGCGCGTCTTGAGAAAAAGAATGCCGAGATGCTCGCCTCCATAACGGAAATAAACGAGAGGATGGACGCCCAGAGCGCCGCTCTGAGCAAATTGCAGGAAAGGGACAATGTGGTCTACCGTTCTGTCTTCGGCATGGACGAAATTCCCAATTCGGTGCGCAACGCCGGCTTCGGAGGCGTCGACCGCTATGCCGACCTCAGGCTCTTCCTCGATGCCGACTATCTCATCTCCAGCCGCAACCGCCTCGACATCCTCACCAAGAAGGCATACGTTCAGTCGCTGTCTTTCGACGATATCCAGGCGCTTTCGGCCCGTGCGGGAGACATGGCCAACTGCGTGCCCAGCATATATCCGGTTGTTCCCACCAAGGCCATGCAGCAGACATCTTCGTTCGGCTACCGCTCCGATCCTTTCAACGGAGGTGCGAAGTTCCACAGCGGCATAGACATCGGCGGTCCCAAGGGCACTGACATCTACGCTACCGGCGACGGAATCGTCGTCCGCGTCGATTATAACTACTACGGCTACGGAATCGTCGTGGACATAGACCACGGATTCGGCTACACTACCCGCTACGGCCACCTTCTCGGCGCCAGCGTCATCGAAGGCCAGAGGGTCAGCAGGGGCGACAAGATCGGCGAGCTCGGCAGCTCCGGGCGTGCCACCGGCCCCCATCTCCACTATGAGGTGCTCTACAAGGGCAACGCTGTCAACCCCTGGAACTTTTTCTCGAACGACATTACTCCCGAAGAGTATCAGGACATGATCTCTAAGTCCAGAAGCAGGGGGTAGGCGGGATGAAGAAATATCGTTTCAACAGGGAAAGCAAGTCTTTCGACAAGGAGTCTCTCTCAGCCGGCATGGTAATCCTGACCGTGCTGAAATACTGCCTTTACGGCATAGCGGCAGCAGCCGTGATGTATCTTCTGTTCGCCCTTATCTTCAGCACCGAGCGTGAGAAGAGCCTCTCTCTGGAGAACCAGTATCTCGAGCAGGAATACGACAAGATGAGCGAGCAGGTGGACCTTCTCGACGATGTAATCAAGAATCTGGAGCTGCGCGACAAGACCATCTACAACGACATCTTCGGCATGGATCCGCCCTCTACGGAGACCTTCATCGAGGCCGACACCATCGCCAGCGACAGTTTCCTGGCCTCTATGACAGACGAGGAGCTCGCAGCATATACCAATGAAGAGGTAGACCGCGCAGAAGAGAGGATATCGAATGTTAACCGCCAGATCAGGGCCATCTTCCAGACCCTGGGCGACGAGGAATTCAAGGCCACCAGCCTGCCTTCCATCCTTCCGGTCGAGAACTTCAAGCTGGCGCAGACGGGAGCATCCCTCGGCATGAAGATCAACCCCTTCTACAAGACCCTCCGCCGCCACGGCGGCTTTGACATAATCGCTGCTGTCGGGACGCAGGTGCTCAGCACCGCCGACGGCGTGGTGGCCAAGATCGACAAGGCTTCAAAGGGCATGGGCAACAGCGTCACCATAGACCACCGCAACGGCATCCGCACCATCTACGGCCACCTGAGCGAGATTTATGTCCATGAAGGGCAGAACCTCAAGCAGGGCGACGTGATAGCTCGAGTGGGGATGAGCGGCACGACGTTCTCCGGCGGCCTGCATTACGAAGTGGTGCGCCAGGGCCGCAGCGTGGAGCCGGTGAACTATTTCTTCGCCGACCTGAGCCCGGCCGTCTACCGCGACATGGTGGTGATATCATCTTATACAGGACAATCAATAGACTAAAACATAAACTCAAGCAATGAGCAAGATCTGTTACACGATAGGCGAAGTCGCCGAACTGCTGGGGGAGAGCACTTCCCTGGTCCGTTTCTGGTCTGACAATTTCACGGATTTCATCCATCCCCGCCGCAACAACAAGGGCAACCGCCTGTTCAGCCCGGAGGACGTGGAGATGTTCAAGAAGATCCATTTCCTCGTGAAGGAGCGCAACCTCACTCTCGAAGGCGCACGCAAGCTTCTCGGCAGCAACGCCGAGGTTTCCGACCAGCGCTTCGAGGTAATCGACAAGCTGAAAGAGATCCGCTCTCTGCTTGAAACCGTAAAGGACGAAATCTAGCATGAAGGCACGTCAGGTAGCTGAAATAATCGAGAGCTTCGCTCCGCTGGACACTCAGGAAAGCTGGGACAACGCCGGCCTGTGCATCGGCAGCCCCGACGCCGAGGTGAAAGGTGTGATGGTGGGCTTCGACTGCACTCCGGCCCTCATAGAAGAGGCTGTGGCTGCCGGCTGCAATATGATAGTGACCCACCATCCCCTCATTTTCAAGGGCGTAAAGAAAATAGATCCGGATACCTTCACGGGCGCAGCCATAGTCAGCGCCATCAAGCACGACATGGTGATTTATGCCGCCCATACCAATGCCGACAAGGCCGCCGACGGAGTGAGCTGGCTGATGGCCGGCAAGCTGGGGCTGCAGGATGTCTGCCCGCTGGGCGAAGACGGCCTGGGCGTCGTGGGCAACCTGCCGGAGCCTGTGGAAAGCAAGGCTTTCGTGGAGATGGTGAAGAAGGCCTTCGCACTGCCGTTCGTACGCTGCTCGAAACTGCTGCCGACGCCGGTGCGCAGAGTCGCGATGTGCGGTGGGGCAGGGGGCAGCCTCATCGAGGAAGCCAGGGCTGCAGGAGCCGACGCATACCTCTGCGGAGACATCAGCTACCACAACTTTTTCACCGGCGAAGGCTTCATGCTGCTCGACGTGGGACACTATGAAAGTGAAATAGATATTGTGGAAAAATTATTTGGCCTGCTTAGCGAAAAAATACATACCTTTGCAGTCCGCAAAACTCAGAATAACAACAATCCAGTATATTACTATTAAAGTAGATTATGGCTACAAAAAAAGCTAACAAGGCAATCGTTACCCCTATTGACCAGAGCGAAACCTTCGTCTCTGCGGTGAAGTCCGTAACCGAGTCTGACGGTGTGTCAATGGAAGAAAAGCTCCGCACGCTCTATAAGATCCAGCAGGCAGACACTTCAATCGACAAGATCCACCTCCTCCGCGGTGAACTTCCCCTGGAGGTCCAGGACCTGGAAGACGACATCGCCGGTCTCAATACAAGGATAAGCAACACCCAGACCGAGATAAAGGATGCTGAGAAGTACATTTCCGACCTCCGCGCAAAGATTGAAGAGTGCAAGGTTCTCGTAGAGAAATACGAGGAGCAGAGCAAGAAGGTGATGAACAACCGCGAGTACGAGTCCATCACCCGTCAGATCGAGTTCCAGCAGCTTGAGCAGGAAGCCAGCGAGAAGCATATCCGCGAGACCAACCTTCTCCTCGCCGAGAAGGCCGCTTTCCTCGACGAGACCCGCAAGGCCCTCGAAGGCCGTGAGATCGACCTCGCCAACAAGAAAGCCGAGCTCGAACAGATCATCACCGAGACCGCCAAGGAAGAGGAGCAGCTCGAGGCCCACAAGGAAGAGCTTGCCAAGAAGCTTGACGAACGTATGTATATCGCATACAACCGCGTCCGCAACAGCTGCAAGAACCACCTTGCAGTAGTGACCATCAAGAGAGGTTCATGCGGCGGTTGCTTCAACCAGATCCCCCCTCAGCGTCAGCTCGACATCGCCCAGAACAAGAAGATCATAATCTGCGAATATTGCGGCCGTATCCTGGTCAGCCCGGAATTCGAAGAGACCACAAAAGAAGACTAGGCACATCCTGTCGTCATGCCGGCCAGAAAGAAGGAAATAAAAGTTGATCTGCCGCAGCTGGCGGTGGAAATGGGACGGAAACCCCCTCAGGCGATCGATATCGAGGAGGCCGTCCTTGCCGCTATGATGCTTGATTCAGAGTGCATCAACGACGTCCTTGAATCTCTGACTCCCGACTGCTTCTACAACGAAAGCAACAAGAAGATCTTCACTGCCATCACTGCCATCGCCTCCCGCAATGACAAGGTGGATATCCTTACCGTAGCCGACGAGCTGTCCAAGACAGGAGACCTCGAGGCTGTCGGAGGCGCATCCTATCTGAGCGCCCTGAGCATGAAGATAGGCGCCGCCGCGAATACCGACTACCACACGAAGATCCTTCTCCAGAAATACATCCAGCGCGAGCTGATTTCTATCTCATACCGCGTCCAGAAACAGTCTTTCGAGGATTCGATGCCTGTCGACGACCTGCTGCAATACGCCCAGCAGGAAGTCTTCGTGCTTGCGGAACGCAACATGAAGCGCGACACGAGCCCCATCCAGATGGTAATCAACCAGGCTATCGACGACATCCAGAAAGGCCAGGAGCGTACTGACGGCTTGAGCGGCGTGCCTTCCGGCTATGCCAACATCGACAAGATCACCTACGGCTGGCAGCCCTCCGACCTCATAATCCTTGCCGCCAGGCCTTCTGTCGGAAAGACCGCGTTCGTGCTGACGATGGCCCGCAACATGGCTGTCGACTACAACGTCCCGGTGGCTTTCTTCTCGCTAGAGATGTCGCAGACCCAGCTGGTGAAGCGTCTCCTCGTGAGCGAGACCGGCATCCCTTCCGACAAGATCTGGGGTGCTAAGAAATTCAACGACCCGCAGGACTGGGACACTCTCAACGAGCGCATCGGCAAGCTGTCGCGCGCCCCGCTGTGGATCGACGACACTCCGTCACTTTCGATATACGAGTTCCGTTCGAAGGCCCGCCGCCTGGTGCAGACCCAGAATGTGAAAATGATCATAATCGACTATCTGCAGCTGATGACCGGCCCCGTGGAGCTCCGCGGCATGAGGGAGCAGGAGGTGTCTGCCATCTCGCGTGCCCTGAAGTCAATCGCCAAGGACCTGAACGTTCCGATCCTCGCCCTGTCGCAGCTGAACCGTTCGGTGGAGACCCGCGGCGGCAGCAAGCGTCCCCAGCTGAGCGACCTGCGTGAATCCGGCGCCATCGAGCAGGATGCGGACATCGTTATGTTCATCCACAGGCCCGAGTTTTTCGGCACCGCCGAGGCCGACGCCTATCCCGGCCAGACCCAGATCATAATCGCCAAGCACCGCAACGGAGAGACCGGAGACGTGGAGATGCGCTTCGTCGCTTCGGAGGTCCGTTTCGAGGATGCGAACGTGCATTACCAGGAATATGAATCGAGGATGAACGATGTCGGTACGAGTTTTGATATAGAGTACTGACAAAAGTTAAACCGACATGAAGAAAGTCCTGCTTCTAACAGCATTTACTATATTCTCCCTTTCAGTTT
The DNA here is from genome assembly GCA_017617655.1 of Bacteroidales bacterium. Lineage (GTDB taxonomy): Bacteria > Bacteroidota > Bacteroidia > Bacteroidales > UBA932 > Equibacterium. Next base: position 42,100 of record JAFZVU010000009.1, on the reverse strand, counting down.
TTGCCCAGTCCAACTCGCTGCCTTTCAAGGCGGGAGAGAGGATTGAGGTTACCCTGAACTACAAGTGGGGCATCAGCGCGGACATCGCTGTCCTGAACTTCAACCTCCAGGAGGTCAACGAGAGCGGCACCCCCTGCTTCCACATAGTTCTGAACGCTCGCACCAACAAATTCTTCGATTCCTTCTATAAAGTGAGGGACATCTACGAGTCCAAGTTCGAGATGGACATGGATCCTGTATACGCAATGCGTTCGGTGCATGAGGGCGCTTTCACAGCCTTCAACGAGTACAAGTGGAGCGCTGACAAGAAAACGCTCTATGCGAAAGTGGAGAAGAGCACCATGGCGGCTCCTGTCGACACTGTCTTCAAGAGCGGCGAGACCATCCGTGACGTAATCAACCTCATATACAGCATCCGTACCTCCGACATCAAGGCCCTGAAGGCCGGCAAGCGTGTCTCAATGCTGGCGGCCATGGACCGCAACGTGACCAGGGCGACTCTGAGCTACGTGCGCAACGAGACCAGGCAGGTCGACGGCCTCGGCAAGTTCAACACCGTCTGCCTCGCCATGAATCTGAAACGAGTTGCGAATGTGGAGACCGAGAGCTCCAAGCTGACCGTCCCCACCGGAGACGACATCAAGAATACTGTCTATATCTGGCTGACTGACGACGAAAACCGTCTGCCCGTATACATCTCAGTTCCCATCTCGGTGGGCAAGCTGGAGATCCGCACCACCAGCCTGGAGAACGTCAAATATCCCCTTACCAGCAAGGTTAAATGAAAAAGATCGACAAGATATCGCACGAGGGGATAATCCGCGAAATAAGCGAAGATTACATCACCGTAGAAATAGTCAACAAGTCGGCGTGCGCCGAGTGTCACGCCAAGGGATTCTGTGTCGCCGGCGACAAGGAAATCCGTCTTGTGGACGTGCCCTACAACATCAGCACGCTGGTTGAAAAGTATGAGGTAGGCGACAAGGTCAACCTCGTGCTGAACCAGTCTCTGGGAGTCAGTGCGGTGTTCATTTCTTATGCAATCCCCCTTGTAATTTTAATAGTTTTTTTGTTAATTTTGTCTAATACCGGCCTGAACGAACTGGCAGTCGGTCTGCTCTCCCTCGCGGGTGTCGCTGTCTACTACTTGTTCGTGTACCTTTTCAGGAACCGGCTTGAGAGGATATTTACCTTTTCAATAGAGAAAATTAACAAATAATGGATTCTACTATTCTGACGACGATTGCCATCCTTACCCTGGTAGGTATAGTAGTGGCGGTTGTCTTGTATTTCGTGGCCCAGAAGTTCAAGGTAGAAGAAGACGAGCGTATCGACAAGGTGGAGGCTTGCCTCCCCGGAGCGAACTGCGGCGGCTGCGGAAGTGCGGGCTGCCGCGATTTCGCCTGCAAGCTGGTTGCAGCTCCCGAGATAGGCTCGCTGTTCTGTCCTGTAGGCGGCAATGATGTAATGCAGAAGGTCGCCCAGGTGCTTGGACAGGAAGTCGTGGCCCAGAAGAAGATGGTCGCCGTTGTCCGTTGCAACGGCACATGTGAAAACAGACCTAAGACAAACGATTACGACGGTTATGCATCCTGCAAGGTGAAGGCCGCCCTCTACAGCGGCGACACCGGCTGCCGCTGGGGCTGTCTCGGCTGCGGCGACTGCGTGGCTGCCTGCAAGTTCGGCGCGATCTCGATGGATGCTGCCACGGGCCTTCCCGTGGTGGACGAGAGCAAGTGCACCGGTTGCGGCGCCTGCGCTTCTGCCTGCCCGAGGACCATCATCGAGCTCCGTACACTCGGCCCGAAGGACCGCAAGGTAGTGGTGCTCTGCAGCAGCAAGGATAAAGGCGCCGTGGCCCGCAAGGCCTGCAAGGCTGCCTGCATCGGCTGTGCGAAGTGCCAGAAGGTCTGCCCGTTCGGGGCCATCACCGTGGAGAACAATCTCGCCTACATCGATTTCAACCTCTGCAAACTCTGCACGAAGTGCGTCGCCGAGTGCCCTACGGGTGCCATCCATAAGTTCAATTTCCCCGAGAAGCCTGCGGCTCCTGCAGCCGCTCCCGCAGCTCCGGTCGAGAAGGCCGCTCCTGCAGCAGTGAAGGCCGAGGTTAAAGCAAAGGAGGAAACGGCATGATAACCTTCAAGATAGGCGGAGTCCATCCGCATGACAACAAGATAGCCCGTACAGAGGCCATCGATCCCCTGGCTCCTCCGACCAAGGTGGCCATCTCCATGGCCCAGCATCTGGGCGCTCCCGCCACTCCCGTTGTGGCAAAGGGCGACAAGGTGCTTGTAGGCCAGGTAATCGGCGAGCCGGCCGGCTTCATTTCCGGCTTCGTTCACTCTTCAGTTTCCGGCACCGTAGCGGCTGTCGAGCCGAGGGCTGACCTGGCCGGCAACATGGTGCCTCATGTAGTGATTGATGTTGAAGGTGACGACTGGCTGCCTTCTATCGACCGCAGCTCCACCATAGTCAAAGACATTACGCTGCCCCGCGAAGAACTGCTGGCCAAAATCAAGGCTGCCGGCATAGTGGGTATGGGAGGCGCTACCTTCCCGACCCATGTCAAGCTGAATCCCCCCGAGGGCAAGAAGGCCGAGTTCCTCATCATAAACGGCGCCGAGTGCGAGCCCTATGTGACTTCTGACGACCGCCTGATGCGCGAGAAGCCAGACGGAGTCGTTGTGGGCGCCGCCATCATGGCCAAGGTGCTCGGAGGCTGCAAGTGCTTCATCTGCATCGAGGAGAACAAGCCCGAGGCCATGGAGGCCATCCAGAAAGCTTGCGTCACCTTCCCCGACATAAAGGTTCTCAAGCTCAAGAAGAAATATCCGCAGGGCGGCGAGAAGCAGCTCATAGACGCTGTCACAGGCCGTCAGGTGCCTTCGGGCGCTCTGCCCATCGACACCGGCTGCGTTGTCCAGAACGTGGCTACCGCATACGCCGTATATGAGGCCATCCAGAAGAACAAGCCGCTCTTCGAGCGCGTGATGACTGTCACCGGGCAGTGCGTCGCAGGCCCCCGCAACCTGCTGGTGCGCCTCGGCACCCCGCTGTCATACGTGCTGGAAGCTGCCGGCGGAGTTCCCGAGAACGCTGCCAAGTTCATCAGCGGCGGCCCCATGATGGGTAAGGCCATCGCCAATATGGAAGCTACCACCCAGAAAGGCTCGTCCTGCCTGCTGCTGCTCACCGAAGAGCAGACCCGCCGCAAACCCGAGGGCAACTGCATCCGCTGCGGCAAATGTACCGAGGCCTGCCCGATGGGTCTGGAGCCCTGGCTGCTCAACAAGCTTGCACGTGCCGGCGGCCGGATGGACGAACTGGAAGAAAACAAGATTTTCGACTGCATCGAGTGTGGCTGCTGCCTGTATACCTGCCCGGCCAATATCCCGCTGCTTGACGTTATCCGCGTCAACAAGGCCGAGGTTATGAAGATAATCCGCAGTCGCGCTAAAAAATAGGAGGAAAGAGATATGTCAAAAACAATAGTTTCTCCGGCTCCGCACGTCCACAGCGAGTTCTCTACCGTCCGCCTGATGCGCGACGTGCTGATCGCCCTTGCTCCTGCGGTGCTTGTTTCATTGTATTTCTACGGCTGGAACGCCCTTCTGCTGCTGGTATGCTGCGTTGCTACCTGTATGGCCGTCCAGTATCTCATAGAGAAGTTCATGCTAAAATGCTCCGTCACCGTCATGGACTGCAGCTGCATCGTCACCGGTGTGCTGCTGGCTCTGAACCTTCCGCCGGCTGCGCCGTGGTGGGTGGCAGTGATAGGCTCCATAGTTGCCATCGGCATCGCCAAGATGTCGTTCGGCGGTCTCGGTCAGAACGTCTTCAATCCGGCTCTTGTAGGCCGTGTGTTCCTGCTGATTTCCTTCCCTGTGGCTATGACCACCTGGACAGCTCCGCAGAGCTGGTTCCACAGCGTCGACGCCTTCAGCGGCGCCACTCCGCTGGCCCTCATCAACGAAGGCCTGCACAGCGGCTCCACCGTCCAGGAAATCCTGGCCGCCAATCCGGATCTGACTCCGGCCCAGATGCTCTTCGCAAGGGCTGGCGGTTCGGCCGGCGAGGCGTCTGTGATTGCGTTGCTGATCGGCTTCGTCTATCTGCTCTGCCGCAGGGTCATCAAGCCGCACATCCCCGTCACAATCTGGATCACCGTGGCTGTCATGACGGGCATCTTCTCGCTCTGCAATCCTGCCGAATACACCGGCCCGCTCTTCAACCTGTTCACCGGCGGTCTGATGCTCGGCTCGATCTTCATGGCCACCGACTACGTCACTTCGCCTATGACCAACAAGGGTATGATAATCTTCGGCGTGGGCATCGGCGTGCTGACAGTACTGATCCGTTTCTTCGGCTCATATCCGGAAGGCGTTTCGTTCGCCATCCTGATCATGAACCTCACTGTTCCGTTGTTGAACAAATATTGCAAACCGGTTAGATACGGTTATGGAAGGAGGAAATAGAGTATGGCAGTAAAATCTTCATTCGGAAATATGGTCCTCGCCCTCGGGTGCATCTGTCTGGTGTGCTCGGCGCTGCTGGGCCTTGTGAACCATGTGACTGCAGAGCCTATCTCTGCGGCCAACCTGGCCAAGACGAATAACGCCATTGCGGCAGTCGTGCCGTCTTTCGACAATGTCCCCAGCGAGGATGTGATGATTGTCGAGGTCGACGGCAAGCAGTATAAAGTCTACCCCGCAAGCTATGAGGGCAAGATAGTGGGCTACGCTATCCAGGTGCTCCCGACCGGTTTCGGCGGCACCATCGACATGCTGGTGGGCTTCGACGCCGCTACCGGCATAATCTACAACACCTCGGTGGTTTCACACTCTGAGACTCCTGGCCTCGGCGCCAAGATCTCCGAGTCCGGCGCCGGCAGCTTCCGCAGCCAGTTCGACGGCATGGATCCGGCAAAGACTAAGTTCCAGGTCAAGAAGGATGGCGGCGACATAGACGCTATCACGGCTTCCACCATCACTTCGAGGGCCTTCACCTCAGGTGTCGCTGAGGCTTACAAAGTTTATCTGACTATCAAGGGCGAGGACGCAAGTGACGTTGTGACCGGCGCTTCCAATACTAACTGGGAGGGACAGCAATGAGCAACCGCTGGAAACTGATAACCAAGGGTCTTGTCAAGGACAACCCTACGTTCGCCCTGGTGCTGGGTATGTGCCCCACGCTGGGTACCACCACTTCTGCCATCAACGGTATGGGAATGGGCGTTGCGACTATGTGCGTACTCATCCTTTCCAACATCGTGATTTCGGCGGTGGCCCGCTTCATCCCCGACAAGGTGCGCATCCCGTCGTACATCGTCATAATCTCGGCTTTCGTGACTATAGTGCAGCTGCTGATGCAGGCCTATCTGCCTTCTCTCTATGAGACTCTGGGCCTCTTCATCCCGCTGATCGTAGTGAACTGCATCGTGCTGGGCCGCGCCGAGGCTTTTGCCAACAAGAACGGCGTGATAGACTCGGCTTGTGACGGTCTGGGCATCGGCCTCGGATTCACACTCTCTCTGACTGTCGTAGGTCTCGTCCGCGAGATTCTCGGCAGCGGCAGCGCATTCGGCTGGAAGTTCATGGCTCCCGACGGAATGTTGCTCTTCGTGCTCGCTCCCGGCGCCTTCATCGTGCTGGGCTATCTGATGGTTCTTTTCCGCAAATTGACAACTAAATAACGCAGGCCATGGAATATATACTGATCATAATTTCGGCAGTCTTTGTAAACAACATCCTGCTGTCACAGTTCCTGGGCGTGTGCCCGTTCCTCGGTGTCTCTAAGAAAGTGAGCACCGCGCTGGGCATGTCCGCTGCAGTGACCTTCGTCATGGCCCTTGCTACCTGCGTCACCTATCTGCTGCAATACTATGTGCTCGTGCCTCTGGGCGTCGAGTACCTCCAGACGGTCTGCTTCATCCTCGTGATCGCCGGCCTCGTGCAGATGGTTGAAATAATCATCAAGAAGATCAGCCCGTCGCTCTATCAGGCCCTCGGCATCTTCCTGCCCCTTATCACCACCAACTGCGCCGTGCTCGGCGTCGCCTTGATGGTAGTGCAGAAGCAGTTCAGCTTCGGCGGTGAGGCCCACATGCTGAACCTCGGCCAGTCGGTAGTCTTCGCCATCGCGAGCGCCATCGGCTTCGGCCTTGCCATCATCCTCTTCGCCGGCATCCGCGAGCAGCTCGAGATCTCTAAAGTGCCTAAGGCATTTCAGGGCGTCCCCATCGCCCTCATCACCGCCGGCATCATGGCCATGGCCTTCATGGGCTTCAGCGGCATGGTATAAATGCACTCTTCAGAATTATGTTAGAGGTGGCCTTCGGGTCACCTCTTTTTGTTTGCCCAGGTGTGGTTTCTTTTTCCGTCATCATTATATAAAATAGTTGTCAACCCGAAGACGTATTTCTGTTTTTTTGAAGTTATATAAATAGCAACTTCTAATTAGGCAACTTGTGATGGTAATTCATAACTTTGTAATAGCCATAACGAAAATGAGAACAATCCGATATGCCCTGGTTCTGGGGCTCCTTTTTGTATTTATTTCCGGGTGTACAGTACTAGATACACTACCTCCCTATTACTATTATCAGTTTATAGGAATCGGCATCGCGGATTCTTCAGGCAATGATCTGGTGGCTCCATTGGGAGACGAACAGTGGATACCGGTAAATGAACGCTCAACCAAATGGCATGGTACTATCAATCCTGAGCGATATGACTTGAGCATAGTCTCTGATAATACAGTTTGGAAAGAACAGAAAATGGAAGAGCGGGAAAGGCTTAAGGGACCATATTTTTGGATGGAGGAAAATAGCGAAGATTATGCTGGTTATTTGTTGATGAATGTCTATATGAATGTAAGCGAGAAAGAATCATTTAAGTTGGATAATCAGCTGACATATAGATTCACTTGTCCGGAAATATTCGGTGATGATGCCGAGCACATTATAGAGACATATTGGTATGCCAAAGAAAGAACAGGACATAGTACATTTCTGGGATGCACAAAAGCAGTATTTGAAGGAAAGGAGCTTGCCATAGAAAAGATGGATGATCGTCATGTATATTTCGTGAATATTGTCCTTGACAAGTGACTTTGTTGTTGAAAGGTAATATCCATGGTTAAGAAACGCATTTTAATGATTGCCGTGCTGCTGCTTTTGACAGGCAGTGCATGGGCTCAGACTGATGAGTACAGGGGCTTCCAGTTTGGGGTGTCGGCAAGGATGGAGGGAGTAGTCACGACGGGTGGTTCGCATCAAATAATGTAGACAGCGGTAATGGAAACTACCAATATTCAAGACAAAATATTTATATTGAAGAACCTTAATTTTTGGCAATTAATAGATTATAGATAATTATGAAAACAATTAATAAAGTTATGTCGCTGGTGTTAATAGCGCTAGCACTGTCTTCCTGTGGCAAGTTAGCACCCGGAGGAAAAACAAAAGACACCTCATACAGGTATTGTATATCAATCAACTTCTGCGATAATATAGGTAAGGACTTAGTCGCTCCGCTTGGAGATGAAAGGTGGAAACCAGCTAATGATCATTCCTACTGGTATGGTGAGATTAACCCTGACAAGTATGGGCTGGATATTACTCTCTCAAATCCACCTCATGAAATGCAGTATATCAGCACACCAAAACCGGAATTCGATAAGAAAACGGGTCCGTATTTTAAAATGGCAAAGTATGATAATAATTATCAGCTGACATCCAATTTTGGACAGGAAGTATATACGGAAGGAGATGGTTATTATTATCTCAGTAATGAATATGGTACGCCAATGTTTCATTATGCCGATGATAGCTATGATACAATTATAGAAGAACCTGTACAGGATCATATTATATACAAGATATCAAGCCCAACGATATTCGGTGACAATTCGGTTCATGAACTGGTTGCTTATTGGGCTGAAGATTCGGATAATTCATACGATTTTCAGGATGCAAGAACATGGTATCTGTATCCAGAATGTATAAGGGCGTCGTTTGATGGAAAAGAAGTCGCAGTAAAGAGAGTTGTTGTTAATTCAACGGATTTTAAAGATTATTATAGCTATTTTGTCGATGTAGTTCTAGACAAATAAGTCAGTACAGTCTTCTATTAACGGGAATGAAACGTTTTTTTGTGATTGCTATATTGCTGGTTTGGGCATGCAGCGCATGGGCTCAGACTGATGAGTACAGGGGCTTCCAGTTTGGGGTGTCGGCAAGGATGGAGGGAGTAATAGGCTCTTACTGGATCAGCGGAAATGCGACAGCAGGCTACCGCTTCAATCAGGGCAATTATCTGGGCTTGATGAGCGGGTATCTCATGGGGTCTGGCGTTGAGACCCAGTTCCGAGGCATCCCTGTGCGGCTGGACTATATCAATTATATTCCGCTTGGCGCATCGAGGAGGCATTCTTTTATTGTGGGAGGGGAACTCGGCGGCAATTATATGATGGTTCAGGAAAGCGGCAGATCATACGATGGCACACAATGGATAATAGAACCGAGGACACGCACTGGCGTTGACCCATACATCAGCGCAAAAGCCGGCTTCGACTTCAACATCGCCGACTTCACCCATCTGCAGCTCGGAGCCTTCTGGCTCTTCCCCCTGGGCCTCGGCATCACTGCCGGCTTCACCTTCTGAGTGCCGATACGTACTTCCCTTCTCGTGCAACACTAGTGCTCCCGCCGTCCGTCTTTCCGGGACGGCAGGAGCAAAAAGGGGGATAAAACGCTCCCACCGTCCGAGTTTTGGGGACGGTAGGAGCACTGCCGGCGCAGACTGGCGTAGCAGATGCAAGTCCTGACGTAATTCAATTATTTTTTGCTTCTGGCTTGACGTATTCCGGACTTTTCGGTGTTATATAAATGCTGGATGTATATCCGCAGGTGGAGAAGGAATAGTCCATGGCTATGAACAAGCTCGAGTCTCTAATTGAAGGATGCCGCAGGCGCGAGCCCAGAGCGCAGAGGGAACTCTACGACAAGCTGGCTCCTGCGATGCTTGCCGTCTGCCAGAGGTACATGAAGGACCGGGAGGCGGCGAAGGACGTCATGCAGGACGGGTTCGTGAGGCTGTTCGAGAAGATAGGCTCTTATAAAGGCGAGGGTTCATTCGAGGGGTGGGCGAGGCGGCTGTTCGTGAATACGGCTCTGATGCAGCTGCGCCGCAACGACGCCCTGAAGGATTCCGACAACATCGAGGACTCGCAGGCGATGCAGATGACGCACAGCAACACTCTCGAGAAGATGGGCGCAGACGAAATCCTCGAACTTGTGAACTCCATGCCGGACGGCTTTCGCACCGTTTTCAACCTCTATGTGATAGAAGGCTACTCCCATGAGGAGATTGCCGGCATGCTCTCGATTTCGGAGGGCGGCTCCCGCTCCCAGCTCAGCCATGCCCGCGCCTGGCTCCGCAAGAAACTCTTGTGAAAGGTGTGTCAGCGGCCGACAAGTATGCCGGCCTCCCAAAGGAGTTTATTCTGGCCGGAAATAGCGAGCCGTCAGGCCGAGCTCGCTATTCTGGCCGGAAATAAACTCATCTCCACCGCGGCCGGAGGAGCTTCCGTCCAAGAAGTTTTCCTCGGCGAAGCGAGGAGGGCCTTCCCCAGAGCCCCCCGCAGCGCCGCCGGGAGAAAACTTCTTTACTGGGGCGCTACCCCAAACCCCGCCGCTGCAGCCTGCTATCAGCTCATGCTGCACTCACGGCTTCCGCTAGCGCCTGCAGGCGCCAGTCTCGCAGCTTCACCCCCAGCCAAAAGAATACTCTTCCCATCCTCCCGCTTCCAGACTCATTTTTGTTCCACAGAATGAATCAAACAGGCTCTACAGCCATTCTGTGGCCTGTTTTGGGCCGAAAAACCTTGGTTTGAGGACACAGAATGAACAGATGGGCATTCCGGTACATTCTGTGGCCATCCGGCAGATAGACGGCCTGTCTCCATTCATTCTGAAACTCTCCCAGATTCATTTTTATGTCTCAGAATGAAAAAAGTGGCTGGTTTTTCCATTTTGAGACAGGTGTTTCCATGAATCGGTGGGTTTTCGTGTCTTAGAATGAAAGAATGGGCAGTTTTTTTCATTCTGAGACGGCTATTGCTGAGAGACGTGAAGTTTTCTCCAGCCCGGAAGGCAAGGAAAACATCTGAGGTTATCTCCCGGCGGGGGCCGAGGATAACCTCTTTAAGTGTTTTGTTTGCAGGGGGCTGGAAAGGGGCTAGTGGAAAGGGCTTGGAGCGGGTTATCTCCCGGCGGCGCTGCGGGGGGCTCTGGGGAAGGCCCTCCTCGCTTCGCCGAGGATAACCCTCCAGCCTCCGCTGTACGAGCTCTTGTGAAAGGTGGCGGTAAGTGTTAACTTTGCGGGCAGACGCTGAGACAATGAAACGCACCTTACTATCCTTTGTGCCGCTGGTGGTGTTGATGGCGCTTCTTGCGCTGGACATCGCGATTTACGGGGCTGACTCCATAATCGGGGCCTCGCAGGTGTCGCTGCTGGTGGCGGCCGGAGTGTGCATACTGCTGTCCATGACTGTCTACAAGACTCCCTGGAAAGTATTTGAGAAGGGAATAGCGGAAGGAGTAGGGGACGTGTCGATGGCGATTGTAATCCTGCTGCTGATCGGAGCGATTTCCGGCACATGGATGGCCAGCGGCGTGGTGCCAGCCTTCATCTGCTACGGCCTGTAAATAATCAGCCCCAAGGTGTTCCTTCTGACATCCTGCGTGATCTGCGCAATAGTCTCCCTGATGACAGGCTCTTCATGGACCACCATAGCTACGATAGGAGTGGCGCTGCTCGGCATCGGCCGGGCCGAAGGCTTCAGCGACGCGGCAACGGCCGGCGCCATAATCTCCGGAGCCTACTTCGGCGACAAGATTTCCCCCCTGTCGGACACCACCGTCATGGCCTCGTCGTTCAACAAAGTCGACCTGTTCACCCACATCCGCTACATGATGCTCACGACGGTCCCTTCGATAATAATCACCCTCGTGATCTTCACCATCCTGGGACTGTCCCACAGCGGAACTGAAGAAGGGCAGATCGGCGTCTACTCCAGTGTGCTTGCTGAGAACTTCCACATAACGCCTTGGCTGATGATAGTCCCGGCGCTGACGGTGCTGATGATATGGAAGAAGCTGCCGGCTATTTTGGTGCTGGCGCTGTCGACCCTCACCGCCGCCATCGCTGCGCTGATATTCCAGCCCGACATTATCGCCACCATCGGCGAGGGCGTGACTGACGGCAGCAGGGCAAGGATAATGTTCTCCGGCGTGGCCGAAACTATCTACAACACTGTTTCCATAGCTACCGGCAATGCCGATGTCGACATGCTTGTGACCTCCCGGGGTATGGTGGGAATGCTGAACACAGTATTCCTGATAATCTGCGCGATGTGCTTCGGGGCCTGCATGAGGGCCAGCGGCATGATTGCCGACCTGGCCAGGGTGATGACTCCGTTCACCCGCACCCGCACAGGCCTTGTGGCATCCACCGTGGTGACCGGAACGGCCCTCAACGGCATAGTCTCCGACCAGTACCTCTCCATAATCCTCACTTCGAACATCTACAGGGAAACCTACGAAAAGGACGGATATGAGCCGCGCCTGCTGAGCCGCAGCGTCGAAGACTCCGCCACCGTCACTTCGCCCCTCGTACCGTGGTCCAGCTGCGGAATGACCCAGGCCACCATCCTTTCAGTCCCGACGCTGGTCTACGCCCCCTTCTGCTTCTTCAACATAATCTCGCCCTTCATGTCAATCCTGATGGCAGCGATAGGGTGGAAGATAGTGAAGCATCCCGCTGCCAAGAAATAGAGATAATCGGCTCATTTCCGGCACAATTGCTACTTTTTCTGAAAAATACATCTTAATGAAGACGTATTTTGGTGTTTTGTCCGTTATAATATAAGACACAATGCCAATGCTATAACATGAAAAAGATTGCGACGCTTTTACTGATTCTCGTCTCTTTGACTTGCGCCGCACAGGAGCCGTCGTGGCTCGATACGCTGGACGCAGCCATAAAGACTGATTTCCGTCGCATAGAGGCGAGTCTGGGACACCTCCATACAGGTATCGAAGGCATAAGAAGCATTGTCTCGCCGGTAGGAGAAGGAGACCCGATCCGCTGGGCGCAGAGCCTTCCCGGTGTGACCACCGGAGCCGACGGCACTACTGCTATGTATGTGCGTGGTGGCAGCTCAGGCAACAACCTTTTCACTCTGGACGGAGTGCCGGTCTACGGCTATTCCCACATCCTGGGCCTGACTACCCTCGTACCTACAGATGTTATAGAGAGTGCCGAACTGAGCAAGGGTGGTTTCGACGGTGACGAGAGCAACTTCACCGCCTCGCATCTTCGAGTCGTCACACGCCAGCCCGACGGCAACCATAAATGGAGCTTCGCGCTGAACAACTTCCTGGTAAGCGCAGGCATAGAAGGCGACGACAGGGTTGGACGCAACTATATAGTCTCAGCCAGAGTGTCGCCGCTCCCTCTGGAATATCAGGCAGTCAAAGGGCTTCTCCCCGGAAAGCTTGGCGGCCTGGAGAACTTCGGCGCCTTCGTAGGAGATGTCTATGGCAAGATCAACTTCCGAATCAATAACGTCAGCTATGCTACCGCGTCTGTCCTCGCCAGCCAGGACCATTACAGCTTCAGTATGTCTAAGAACTCGAACGAAGCTATGGGATGGCACAATATAATCGGAATAGTGCAGTACCATTGGCGGGGCGACATCACTCGTTTTGACGTGACGGCTGCATACAACAACTACGGGAGCATCCAGAATCAGGACAAGGTGTATCACGGGACCCGGAACAATCTGTCGCTGAGTTCGGGCCTGAAGGAATACAGCCTGCAGTCCAAATTTCACCATTTGTTTGACGGCCCGTTCGTGCTCGATGAAGGCTTCACTGTCCGCTACGCCCAGTTCGCGCCCGGACAGGTAGGGGAGAATATGAGGAAGACCAACACAATCCTTGCAACTCCCTGGGTGCAGGCAAGCTATAATATCCCGGACAAGATATCCGTCAAGGCAGTTCTGCGCGGCAATTATTATCATCACAAGGACTACGTCCCGCTGACAAGCGAGAATCTCGGAAGAGGCAGCCGAGTAGACCCGGAAGCAAGCCTTGCCGTCAAATGGACTTTCACTCCGCATCTGGCTCTTGAAGCCACTTTTGACCGTCTGGTACAGTACTACCACACCCTTGAGGGAATGCCGGTCGGATGGTCGCTGGACCTGATTGTGCCGACAGTCGAAAGTGTGCTGCCGGAAAAGTCTCTGCAGGCCGGAGCGGGCCTGTCCGGCCGTTTCGGCGACCACAGCCTCTCGGTAGGCGGATTCTACAAGATGATGAACAACCTCGTTTACTACAAGTATTCGCAGGAACTTTTCAGCGGCGGCCTGGCCGGATGGGCTGAGCACGTCGAACTGGGCGACGGACGCTCATACGGATTGGAGACTCTCTATGAATTCCAGCATGGGGACTGGTATGCGAGGGCATCCTACACGCTTTCGAAGACCACTCGCGAAAACTTCCCATCGTTCTATGACGGCGCGCCTTTCCACGCCCGTTTCGACCGCCGTCACATGCTGAACGCGACCCTGCAGTGGAAAGGCTTCTCGGCCACTATGATCCTGCAGAGCGGCCACTGGGAGAACGGAGAGGCAGTAACCTACCAACTCCCATATATGGATGATTCGTTCACTGCGAAATACTTCTCGGGAGTCAACAACTACCACATGCCGACAGTGTTGCGCCTGGACCTCGGCTGGCAGAAGAACTTCACCACCGGACGTGTGGAGCACAGTGTCAATGTGGGTGTCTGCAATGTGACCAATCACTTCAATCCGTTTATGCTCTACTTTGATGCGGAGAGCGAATCTTGGAAGGAGATCGCCCTGTTGCCGATTATGCCGAACTTTAGCTGGAGGATTACATTCTAAAAACTGCTGCGATGAAGAAATTCCTATGTTTTATACTGGTTCTTTCGACAGGGCTCAGCTCCTGCGTGAAGGATGTTATCCTTGATGCGAACGAAGAGCCGCTGCTGGTGGTGGCGTGCATCCTCAGCCAGGACTCTGTGCAGACGTTGCAGCTGTCCTGGACCAAAGGCCCGTCTCAGGCTGAGGCTCCCCTTGTGACAGAGGCTGTTGCAGTACTTACAGATCTCACCGAAAACCGTGAGGCCGGCCGTTTCGACCGTCGCGGCGAAGGTCTCTGGCAACTTGATTATACCCCGCTCACCGGCCACAGTTACCGTCTTGATGTAGCAGTACCCGGCCACGAACCTGTATGGGCGGAGCAGACTGTGCCTGAAGTGCCGGAGGTCGATATTTCTGTAACGAAAAGGCCCGAATATCCTAACCCACCCAAAAATGGAGACAAGTGGGGTTTGCAATATGGATTGAATCTTTCCCGCCCCGTCTGGGCATGGGCGGAGAACTATGATGCCGAACAGAACCAGCATGTACCTGTCAAACAGCTTTCTACTGATTATCCCTATGTGGATGACCTGAATGTGTCAGGTGAGTTGGATACCGATTCAAACTGGCCTTTTCCTGGTACGCCTATGTCAGGAGATATGGGTTCCTATGATGAATACTGCACATATCAGCAGGTATTTCATCATCGCTTCCTGCGTTTCCCGAAGAGTGACTATCCCAAGGCTCTGGTTTCCGTTGGCGGGAAGTTCAGGGGAGATTATTACAATTATAATGATGATTCTCCCCGGGAGCCGTCAGGGAAAGAAGGTGTGCTTTATTTCGCCTCCCTTTCGGACGATTACGACCGTTACCTGTGTGAGGCTTTCAAGTATTATCAAGGGGAGGTAAGCGATGACCTTTCTTCTATTTACATCAGGGATAACGTATATACCAACATTCACGGCGGAGTGGGTATTTTCGGCTCATTTACCCAAATACCAGTAAGATGGGATCGTGCCTATGTGATGATTCACTTCGAAGACGGCAAAATTATTTATCCATAAATGAACATATATATGAAGCGTTTATTGCTGATTTTGGCCATGCTGCTTCTGACAGGCAGCGCATACGCCCAGACCGAAGAGGTCAAGGGTATACAGTGGGGAGTGGCGTATAAGCAGGAACTATTGATGTCCGGAAAACAGTTATCAGCCAATGCTACAGCCGGATACCGTTTCAACCGAGGGAATTACCTCGGTTTCCAGACTGGATATGCATTCATTGTCACCAGCTATGAGATAAATGATACCGCAGGCAAATATTCGGGAATACCCTTGCTGGCTGATTACATCCACTATTTCCCTATGGGCAAAAAGAAGCGGAATTCATTTTTCGCCGGTGTTGAAGGCGGCGGTTATATAATCCATTTCTCCGGCGGCCAGACGAGATGGGGTTCTACCGTCGAGCCTTCTTCCAGCCTTGCATATTATGTCTGTGTAAAGAACGGATTTGATTTCAATATTGCCGATGTCACTCATCTGCAAATCGGGGTATTGTTGAGTTATCCGGGTTACGGAGTCTCAATAGGATTTACTTTCTAACTAAAACTGAAGCTCGATGAAAAAGATATTGATGACTCTGGCTGCTCTGCTGTTGGCGGGCAGTCTCTACGCCCAGACCGGCGATGACAATCATTTCGATGAGAGGCATTTCCAGCTCACGACTATGTTGAGATATGACTGGTACAACTGGAACCCTGGCCAGATGAGTGCAACCGTTTCGATAGGAGGCCGCAGAAACAGAGAAAACTATTGGGGTTTCCAGACGGGATTGCTCAAATTAAACGGGACTATGCAATATGGAATACCGCTGCTTATTGATTATACCCATTACTATCCGATGGGAGCAGCCGGCAAGCATTCAGTCTATTTCGGGACGGATATAGGGTATATGTGGATTTTCAGGGGACAAAGCTCAATCTTCCTGAGCGAGAAGCTGGGATTCGACTTCGATCTCGGCGGCCAGCTGCCGCACCTTATGGTCGGCATCCAGGCCAATCTCTGGGGCGTCGGCGCCACCGTCGGCTTCACCTTCTGACGATATGAAATAGAGATAATCATATTATCTTTGCAGTAATCCAAAACTGAAAAGATGAAACGGTTCAGATTTGTATTTGTACTGGTTGTTACGGTCCTGTCCGTGACTGCCTGCGACTGGTTCAGTCCGATTATTCCTGTTAAAAATAAATATAGCTACTTCCTGCATATAAGTTTTACTGACCGGGAGGGGAACGAGTTTGCGGCTCCGCTTGCTGCGGAAGTTTACAAGACTGATGCGAGCTCAGCCTGGCGCGGCGAGATCAATCCCGAAAAGTATACACTCGATCTGACGCTGTCCAAGGCAGAAGTGGTGGCCGAAAATATCAGCGCTTCTTTGACCATGTCGAAGTTCAGCGAGCAGTATGTCATGGAGACTCCTAATGCTGATGGAACATACGGCCCCGACGGAAAGTGGTACCTTAACTTCCGAGGCTTTGTGATGGACAGCGGCGTCACTCATCACGATTATCTTAAATACAAGTTCACCTGTCCCGTCATCTTCGGGGACGATTCCGTGCATGAAATAATCTCTTACTGGACGGCGGGCATCCAGGGCAGCAATTACGAGTTTTTCCCGGCTTGCACCAAGGTTGTCATAGACGGAAAGGAGATGAAGCCAGAAAAGGGAATTACATTCAATTCTGATACGAATTCAAGCTACATCGGCTATTTTGTGGAGGTAGTTCTGGATCGATAGATCCTTCGCTTCGCTCAGGATGACACGGGGTGCGCTCAGGATGGCACAGGGCTAAAGGCTGATGACACGGGGGCGGTCAGCGCCCCAGCAGCGCCCAGAGGACGATTCCGATAGAGACGGAGACGTTCAGGGAGTGCTTTGTGCCGTACTGGGGGATTTCGAGGCAGGCGTCGCTGGCTGAGACTACGTCCTGCGCCACGCCGTGCACCTCATTGCCGAAGACAAGGGCGTATTTGCGGCCGGCCTCGCGGCTGAACTGCTCCAGCGAAGTGGAGTCTTCCGCCTGCTCCACGCTGACTATGACGTAGTCCTCGGCGCGCAGCCGCTCCACCACGTCCATGGTGTTCTCGCAATACTCCCAGTCCATGCTGAACTCCGCACCCAGGGCCGACTTGTGGATCTGGGCAGACGGCGGCACCGCGCAGATGCCGCAGAGGAAGAGCTTGCTGACGCGGAAGGCGTCGCAGCTGCGGAAGGCAGAGCCTATGTTGTGCTGGCTGCGGACATTGTCGAGGACGACCACTACGTCCTGCTTGGGAGCGGTCTTGAACTCCTCTACGCTTATCCTGCCGAGCTCATCGTTGACAAGTTTGCGGAACATACACAAGTTATGAACATTCGGTTGTAAAGGTAAAAATCTGTTTCGAAAAATGTTATCTTTGCCCAATGTAAATAACCATCCCCATGAAACAAGACGTACAAATTCTGGATCTGATCAGAAAAGAGGAAGAACGTCAGATCGACGGCATCGAACTCATCGCTTCTGAAAATTTCGTAAGCAGGCAGGTTCTCGAGGCTCTCGGCTCTGTGCTGACCAACAAATATGCTGAAGGTTACCCCAACGCCCGCTACTATGGCGGCTGCGAAGTAGTCGACCAGGTGGAGCAGATCGCCATCGACCGTCTCTGCAAGATTTTCGACGCAGAATATGCCAACGTCCAGCCGCATTCCGGCGCCCAGGCCAATATGGCTGTCATGATGACTTGCCTCAAGCCTGGCGACACTTTCATGGGACTTGACCTCGCCCACGGCGGCCACCTGACCCACGGTTCTCCCGTCAACATGTCCGGCATCCTCTACAATGCAGTGGCTTACAAACTCAACGAAGAGACCGGTCTTGTGGATTATGACGACATGGAGAAGAAGGCTCTTGAATACAAGCCGAAACTCATCATCGGCGGTGCTTCTGCCTATTCACGCGAGTGGGACTGGGAGCGCATGAGGGCTATTGCCGACAAGATCGGCGCCATCCTCTGGGTTGATATGGCCCATCCCGCCGGTCTCATCGCCGCAGGTCTGCTGAAGAACCCTGTGAAATACGCGCACATCGTTTCTTCGACTACTCACAAGACCCTTCGCGGTCCGCGTGGCGGCGTGATCCTCATCGGCAAGGACTTCGAGAACCCCTGGGGTGTCAAGACTCCCAAGGGCGAAATCAAGAAGATGTCGGCGATGATCAATTCAAGCGTCTTCCCCGGCGTCCAGGGCGGCCCGCTCGAGCACTGCATCGCTGCCAAGGCTGTTTCGTTCTACGAGGCCCTGCAGCCCGAATTCAAGCTCTACCAGCAGCAAGTCGCTTCGAATGCCAAGGCCATGGCGTCAGCATTCATCGACAAGGGTTATCACGTAGTTTCAGGCGGCACCGACAACCACCTGATGCTGATCGACCTCCGCACCAAATTCCCCGAGCTGACCGGCAAGGTGGCTGAGAAGACCCTCGTGCGCGCAGGCATCACCGTCAACAAGAACATGGTGCCCTTCGACAGCCGCTCTCCTTTCCAGACTTCCGGCATCCGCGTCGGCACTCCGGCCGTCACTTCAAGAGGCCTGGTGGAGAAAGACATGCTCAATATCGTTGACATGATCGACACCGTCCTCAACAACATCGAGAACGAAAAAGTCATCGAGAAAGTGAAGGACCAGGCCCACATGATGATGCACGGCCTGCCTCTGAACAGGTGGTAATCCTTTCATAAAGACAATCAAAAAGCCCTGTCGAACCGGCAGGGCTTTTTGATAGAATGGAATCTGCTAGAAAGGCCGTCCCATCTCGGAAGCCTCGGCATCTGCAGCATCCAGCTTGAAGAGCATGAAGTTGTCGTTTTCCTTTGTGCAGGGAGTCCAGACTCCGCCGTCCGGGCCATTGGGGTCGCTGTATTTGGCGAAGTTTGTCCAGGCCGCAATCATCTTGTCGGCAAGGTCCCAGTCTCCCTGAGTCCAGGGTCGCCAGCAGTGCTGGAGAGACTTGAACACAAACCACAGGTCGGATGAATGGAAAGCGCCTTTGAGCCTGTCTTCCGGGTGGGAACCGTCATCCGGCAGAGGACGGGCGAATTCATATGCCCATGCCTTGCCGCCTTGCTCTTGACGGTTCTTGCAGAAAGCTGCAATGCCGGCCGACATATCGGCCATATCGTTCTGGGTGTAGCCAATCATATACGGGACGTCGGCAAGTGAACCATCAACTGCAGCATCGTCAAACACTTCTACTGACACATGGCCATCGATGATAGGGGTAATGGTGATGCCGGCTTTTCCGGTGGCCTGAGTATAAAGGGCGCTGGCCGCATGAACGGATTCAGTCGCGGCGGAACGCATCTTCTGCAGATCGGTCAATCCTGCCCAGTCCATGACGGCTTTGGCCTCAGCTTCGGCCTCGGCAAGGGTCTGGCCACCAAACATCATCTTGATCATTGACGGAGGGACGACGGGGCCTGCAGCAAGCTTGAACTCCTGATTCTTGTCGACGTTCAATCCGTTGGCGCTCATGATTACGGCCTTGTGAAAGTACGGCTTGGCAAGGGGAGATGCGCAAAGCGTCCTGACGCTGCCGCCTCCTGCACTCTGGCCGAAGATCATCACATTGTCAGGGTCGCCTCCGAACTGTGCGATGTTCTTCTTGACCCACTTCAGCGATTCTATCTGGTCGAGGATGCCGTAATTGCCAGATACTCCATAAGTGCTTTCGGACGAAAGGGCAGGATGCGCCATGAATCCGAAGATGCCGAGGCGGTAGTTGATGGATACAAGGACCACATCTCTGGCAGCCCACTCCTGTGCGTCAAACTCGGGTTCGGAACCCCAGCCCTCGCGATAACCGCCACCGTGAATCCAGACAGCCACAGGGGCTTTGCGGTCTGTCTGTCCGGGATACTTTGTCCAAACGTTGAGGTAGAGGCAGTCTTCGCTGCACTGCTTCTCCTCGCCGTAGCCCCACTCCGTGAAGTAGTTACCAGGGTAATGCACCGCTTGATAGCTTGGATGTCCGAACTCATCGGCCTTGAGGATGCCTTCCCAAGGCTTCACTGGCTGTGGCTCCCTCCATCGCAAATCTCCAGTCGGAGGCGCGGCATAGGGAATACCGCGGAAAACAAATACTCCTTCCAGATCGGCCGCAACGCCCTGCACTTGTCCACCTTCGATGCTTAGTACAGGACTGAGTTTCTCACACTGCTCGCAAGCAGCTATCATCATTGCCAAAGCAATGCATATACAAACTCTGATAATACTTTTCATATCGTTCATGATATTGACATTTCTACAAATGCTACTTCAAAAGCCCAGCGAATGCAAGCAAGTCATCCCATTATGGATTTTACCCGATATCCCACTGATATTATGACATCGAGGTTGTAGTAAAAGGTGTCTCTTGCAGAAATTCGGAAATTCCGAATTTCTGTGGGCGGGCAGATTCTATTTGAACAGGAGCTGGGCGAATTCGTAGAGGCTGCGACGCCAGGTGTGCCACTCGTGGGCTGTGCCCTCTGAGATGTAACCTACGGCGTTCATGCCGATGCCCCTGAGGTTCTCGGCTGCTTCCATAACCCTGGGATTCTCCTTGCTTCCACAGCTCATGAACACGAGCTTGTTGGTCTTCTGGTAGCCTTCGGCTCCCTGTACGTCCTCGACGCTGATGACTCCGCCGCTGAACAAACCTACATACGCGAAGGTAGTGGGGTTGGCGACGGTGATCCTGCGGGTCTGCATGCCACCCATCGACAGACCGGCCATTGCGCGGTGCTTAGCATCGGCGATTACGCGGTACTCTTTCTCCACCATAGGGATGATGTCGGTCAGCAGGACAGTCTGGAAAGCGTCGGGACCTGCCTGGCGCATACCGGGCTGGCCGGGTTGGCCGGGTTGAGGCTGCTGAGGCTGTGCCGGCTGAGCGGGAGCATACTGGCCCACCAGATGGATGTTCTGGCTCTGGCCATAATCGATTACAACGATGAACGGAACGGCCTTGCCCTCTGCGATCAGGTTGTCAAGGATCTGGGCAGTGTGGCCCTGTGAGCCCCAGCCGTTCTCATCCTCGGCATTTCCGTGCTGCAGATAGAGGACAGGATATTTCTTCTTTTTGTTCTTCTGATATTCTGCAGGCAGATATACGAAGCAGTGACGCATGCTCTCGGTAGCCTTTGACCAGTAGTATCTCTCTTCGAGAACACCCTGAGGCACGTTCTTCACCTGCCAGATGTCCATGTCGGCAGAAGGGATTTCGATGCCGCTGCCCCAGCGGCCTGCGCCGAAGAAATAGACAGTTCCCGGATCCGGAACTGAAGCACCGTCGACATTGAGCTGATAGTAGTGGAAGCCGACATCCTGAGGATTGGAAGTACCGGTCCATACACCATTCTCATCCTTGACCATCTCGTACCTCACGCCGCCGATGTCCAGCTGGACAGAATTGGCCTGCGGAGCACGGAGCTGTGCGCGGACTGCACCCTGAGAGTTGACCATGGGATACTGATGTCCCCTCTGGTTGGTAACATTGGGCTTGAAATCTTCAACGGCCCCGGCGAATGACGGAGCGACGTTGTTTCTCTGCTGTGCTGATGCCGAAAAGGCTGCAAGCATCATCACGAAAATGAAAAATCGTTTCATCTGTTATCTGTTTTAGGTTTGTTTGGCTGACAGGTATTGTAACAAATATACGTAAAAAGGAGCAGATATAGCGCTAATTGTCAATTCTTTTTGAATATGGTAAGCGCATAAAAATGACCAGCGCGAGGTGGATGGCCTGACAGCCATCCACCTTTGTTATTGCAGCTAATGCCAACTCATTTTCTGGACACAGAGTTGACAAATGGGCACTCCCAGCCGTTCTGTGGCCGGGTGGCAAAAACAAACCCTGCCGGGTCCTTGGGGGATGGCAGGGTTTGAATGATATTAGAAAAGATTAGTTGGCGGGATATGCCAGACGGACAGACATGCCGTAATAAGCATTTGTGCCATAAGTATCAATAACGTTAAGCATACCATAATTTCCCCCAGAAAAACGCAGGGCAGCTATACGGACCTCAGTATTTGTTGAAGACCAATAATCACCATTCGGTGTAGTATCGGTGGCTCCGGGCACATATTGTACACTATTTCCCTCACGTCTTCCTGCAGCGGGAAGGAAAACACACCCGGCCGCTTCAAGATATCCCCATTGAGTGGCATCAAGATAATAGTCAAAATCCTTCGAAGGATGATTAAGACGCGGCCAATTAGTTTCCACTAAACCTGCTTGCAAATCTACAATAACCGCAGGCCAAGTAAAATCGTCCGGAAAGAAAACCACGCCTGCAACACCGTCTACAGTTGCCTTGAAAAAACATGCCTCAATGGTTTTTCCTCCATAAGTAATACTTGAAATAGTAGCGCCATTTGAGTTGCGGTCCATCAAGTAGGTCCATTGAGCTTTGCTGAGCGTGAACCATCCATTGCCAATTGTCTCGCCCCAATCGTGTTTAAGACTGTTTTGGTTGAAATAAACTGCCACATCTCAAGGGACCTATCCCAAAGTGTGCCACCACCTATCCCAAAACATGCCGGGACCTACCCCATACAGGCTTCCGCAATAACTGTCAGGCGCTTGATATGAACGTAGCTGCCCATCTATCAATACCAAGCGGCATTTTCCGCCGATTTCTCGCAAAATAGCCGCTCGAAATGTATGAGCCCCGGCAGCCATTCATACCAAGCGTCAAAAATGAGTCTGGGAGAGTATTTCTTTCGGCCGGGGCTGGAGCTGCGAAACTGGCGGAAGGGAGCAAGCGGAACAGAAGAAGATATCTCCCGTCCGCCAGCAGGAGATTTGGACGGTCTCCTGCTGCCGGGCGAGGATATCTTCTTGGACGGTAGCTCTTCCGGCCGCGGTGGGGAGGAGTTTATCTCCAGCCAGAATAGCGAGCTCGGCCTGACGGCTCACTATTTCCGGCTAGGATAAACTCGGCGCAACTGTCATCTGGCCCCGCAAACAGGCCTTCCACGGGCCAGACGGGCTTTGGGCGAGCATCTGGCCCCGCAAACTGGCCTTTTCCTGGCCAGATGGGCTCGGAAAGTGGTTCTGGCCACAAAACACCCCCTTTTTGTGGACGGGACTGATTTTTTTCGTATCTTTGCACCCGATTAAAAACAAGAATGCTATGAATTTACGTGTATTGAAGAAGGATATCGAATTCCTTATGAATGATTTCGTGAGCGACTGCCTTTTGTACAACGATTTCAGCGACGGCAAGAAAGAGGAGGAGGTGGTAAGCCTCATCAGAGAAGGCATCGCCCTGTCTGACAACCTCAATGCCCGCGTGAACTTCCCCAAGAAGGTCGTTACAACTGCCCGCGGAGCCGAGAAATTCGTCCGCAAGGAAGGCAAAGAAGTGAAGGCTCACTATAAAGAGATCCAGAAAGACCTTTACGAAGGTTACGACAAGCTTTTTGACAAGTTAAGCTCATTAGTAAAATAAAGCCATGGCAGCAGGAAAGAAATTAGGTGGTCTTGTGATACTGCTCATCATCGCGGCTATCCTCGTGATGTGGGGCATTAAGACCAACAACAAGATGGTGGCCGCCGAGGAAAATGTTTCCAAGGCATGGGGTAACGTAGAGAACGCATATCAGCGCCGCGCCGACCTGATCCCGAATCTCGTGGAGACAGTCAAGGGCGTAGCAGAATATGAGAAGTCAACCCTCGAAGCCGTTATCGAGGCCCGCGCCAAAGCCACTCAGACTACTCTTGACGCTTCCGACCTCACTGAAGAGAACATGGCTTCTTTCCAGGCAGCTCAGGACAACTTGAGCCAGACTCTCGGACGCCTGATGGTAGTGCTCGAGCGCTATCCCGAGCTCCAGGCTACCCAGAACTTCAGGGAGCTCCAGGCCCAGCTGGAAGGCACCGAGAACCGCATCTCCGTCGAGCGCAACAAGTTCAACGAGGCCGTGCAGCCTTACAACAGCATGATCCGCAAGTTCCCGGCAAGCATCGTGGCCAAGATTGCAGGCTTCGACAAGAAAGCTTACTTCAAGGCTGCCGAGGGTAGCGACCAGGCTCCGAAGGTTCAGTTCTAAACTCTGGACAAGACATCGATGATGCCCCTGAGGTTTTCCTGAGGGGCATCTTTATATAAAAACATGGAAGAGCGCCGCTACAACAGTTTCGTAGGATACCTGAAGGAGAAGTACGGCTGCAGGCTGCAGAAGCTTGTGGTCGACGCAGGCTTCAGCTGCCCCAACCGCGACGGCACGCTGTCCACCGGCGGCTGCACCTACTGCGACAATGCCGCCTTCCATCCGAACTACAGCACCCCCGACAAGAGCATCACCCGCCAGCTGGACGAAGGAATAGAGTTCCACCAGGGGCGCTACCGTTCCGTGACGAAATATCTGGCATATTTCCAGGCATACTCCAACACCTACGGCCCGCTGGAGAAGATGCGCAGGGCCTATGAGGAGGCCCTCGCCCACAAAGACATAGCAGGCATAGTCGTCGGCACCCGTCCGGACTGCATCGATGCTGCCAAGCTGGATTACCTGAAGGAGCTGTCGCAGGACAAAGTCGTGATAATAGAATACGGCATCGAATCTTGCCATGACGCCACGCTGCGCCGCATCAACCGCGGCCATACCTTCGCTCAGGCGCAGAAGGCAGTGGAGCTTACAGCAGAGAAGGGCATAATGCAGGGCGCGCATTTCATCTTCGGCCTGCCCGGCGAGACGCGCCAGATGATGATGGACATGGCTCCGGCTATAAACAACCTTCCACTCGACACCGTGAAGTTCCACCAGCTGCAGATAATTAAAGGCACTGCGATGGAGCGCGAGTTCAGGGAAAGGAGGGAGGACTTCGTGACCTTCACGCTGGACGGATACATCGACTTCTTCGTGGATTTCCTGGAGAGACTGCGGCCCGACCTGCACATCGAGCGCTTCGCCGGCGAGGTGCCTCCGCGCTTCGTCAACGAGACCCCCTGGGGCCTGGTGCGCAACCCGCAGCTGATAGAAATGCTCGAAAAACGGCTAGAAGAGCGCGATACATGGCAGGGGAGGTTGTATTAAACGTATTTTTGTGTAAATTTGCTCAATTTAGGACGATTATATAAAGGAGGTTACAATATATGCAACAGTTTTCTGACCAAGTCGTTATGGAAGGTCTCACCTTCGACGACGTGCTTTTGATTCCCGCCCGCAGCGAGGTCATCCCGCGCGACGTAGTGACAAACACCATGTTCACCAGGGAAATCCCGCTGAACGTGCCCATCGTTTCAGCCGCCATGGATACCGTGACGGACGCCAACATGGCGATAGCCATAGCCCGCGAAGGCGGCATCGGCGTCATCCACAAGAATATGGCTATCGACGAGCAGATGGACCAGGTGCGCAGGGTGAAGAGGGCAGAGAACGGAATGATCTACGACCCGGTTACCATCGACGTGAACCAGACGGTGGGGGACGCCCTCAAGCTCATGGCCGAGAACCATATCGGCGGCATCCCCGTAGTCGACTCGTCGTCGAAGCTGATCGGTATCGTCACCAACCGTGACCTCCGTTTCGAAGACAATCCCGCAACTCCTATAAAGGACGTGATGACCAGCGAGAACCTCGTCACCATCGACCATGGCGACGACATCCCGCACGCCATCGAGGTGCTCCACAAGTATAAAGTCGAGAAGCTCCCGGTAGTCGACAAGAACGGCCGCCTCGTGGGCCTGATCACCTACAAGGACATCAAGAAAATCAAGAACAACCCCACCGCCAGCAAGGACGGCAAGGGCAGGCTTCTGGTCGCAGCCGCAGTGGGCATCAACTCCCACAGCCTTGAGACCGTAGAGAAGCTGGTGAGCGTCGACACCGACGCCGTGGTGCTCGACACCGCCCATGGCCATTCGGTATTCGTGCTTGACACCATCAAGAAGATCCGCGCCGCCTTCCCGCATCTGCAGATCGTGGCCGGCAACATCGCCACCGCCGAGGCTGCAATAGCCCTCAAGGAGTGCGGCGTCGACGCAGTCAAGGTCGGCATCGGCCCGGGTTCTATCTGCACCACCCGCATCATCGCCGGTATCGGCGTGCCGCAGCTCACCGCAGTCATGAACGCCACCGGAGCCCTCAAGGGCAGCGGCATCCCCGTCATCGCTGACGGCGGCATCCGTTATTCAGGTGACATCACCAAAGCCCTCGCAGCCGGCGCATCTACCATCATGGCAGGCTCTCTCTTTGCAGGCGTCGAGGAAGCTCCCGGCGAGGCCATCATCCTCAATGGACGTAAATTCAAGTCATACCGCGGCATGGGCTCTCTCGAGGCCATGCAGAAAGGCTCGAAGGACCGCTACTTCCAGGATATGGAAGAGGACATCAAGAAGCTCGTGCCGGAAGGCATCGTAGCCCAGGTTCCTTACAAGGGTACTCTGGCCGAAGTGATCTATCAGCTCGTGGGTGGCCTGAAAGCCGGCATGGGTTACTGCGGAGCCCGCAACATCGAGGAGCTGCGCAGCGCCAAATTCGTTAAAATCACCGCCGCAGGTATGGCAGAGAGCCATCCTCACGACGTATCGATAACAAGGGAAGCTCCGAACTACAGCAGATAATGAAACGCATCTGTGCATTACTGGCCCTCGTGCTGCTCGCCTCTTCATGCAGCCTTTTCCAGTCCCGCGGGGATGTCCTCGCGAAGATAGGGAAGGATGTGCTCTACAAGAGCGAGGTGGCCAAGCTCGTCCCTCCGGGCACAAGTCCGGAAGACAGCGCCTACATGGTGGACCAGTATGTGCAGAACTGGGCGCTCGTAAGACTCAAGACCCTCAAGGCAGCGGAGCAGCTCACTCCGGACGAAAGGGATATCTCCAAGGAGATAGAGTCTTTCCGCAACGACCTTCTCAGCTTCCGCTACGAGAAGATGTTCATGGAGAGCCGCATCGACACAGTAGTTAGCGAAGACCAGGTAGAGGCTTATTACGAGGAGCATCCCCAGAGCTTCAAGTATGACTATCCGGTGGTCAAGGCCAGATACATAGTCATCAATGTCCGCTCTCCCTATTATTCCCAGATAAAGGAGCTCTACAAATCGAAGGATGAAGACAAGGTTGCCGAGCTGGCCGAGCTGAGCCGCTCATACGCCGAAAGGTATGAGGACTACGGCGGCAGGTATGTCTCCATCCCCCAGCTGGCAAAGGATGTCGGCATGATGGTGTCGGACCTCGAGGAAATCTGTGCTAAACAGAGCAGCTACATCCTTGAGGGCGAGCAGAAGAACACCCTGATATTCTTCCTCGACAGCTTCGCTCCCGGCACGCTCACCCCCTTGGAATTCAACGAAGAAAAGATAAAAGATGCCATAATCAGCATCAGAAAGCAGGAGATTTTGTCAAAATTGGAACAGGACTTGCTGAAGGAAGCCCTCGAAAATAAAAAATTGCAGATATATGATTAAGCGTTTTGCCGTTCTGGCGGCGGTTGTGATTCTCAGCTGCCTGCCCGCAGCGGCCCAGAGATATCAAGACGGTCTTATTGACAAGATAGTGGCACTGGTTGGAAACGATGCCATAATGCTGTCGGACATTGAGCAGGAGGTCCAGATGATGAGGGTCAACGGTATGGCCACCGACCGCAACACAAGATGCGAGATCCTCGAGCAGGCCATGATGGGCAAGCTGTTCCTCACCCAGGCCAGGCTCGACTCCCTGGTGGTGCAGGAAGCTGAAGTCCAGAACAACCTGAGCCAGAGGTTCGCCAGCGTCACCACCCAGCTGGGTGGCGAGAAGGCGATGGAAGAGTATTTCGGCCATGACCGCTACGAACTTGAAAATATCTGGAGGGAGGCTATCGAAGAGCAGCTGCTCACCCAGCAGATGCAGCAGAAAGTGATCGGCGCAGTGCCGAAGATGACTCCCAGAGATGTGAAAAACTTCGCCGACACGACTGCGGCCGAGGAAATGCCGGTGATTCCGGACCAGTACAGGCTCCGCCAGATAGTCCTTTATCCAGACAAAGACTCTGCTGCCACACTGGTGAAGGAAAGGCTGCTTGAGATCCGCGAAAGGATTGTAAACGGCGAGAAATTCACTTCCCTCGCAAGGCTCTATTCCGAGGACCCCGGCAGCGCGATCAGGGGAGGTGAGCTCGGAATGGCCAACAAGACTGTCTACTGGCCTGAGTTCTCAGACGCCGCAACAGCTCTGAAGGTTGACCAGGTTTCGCCTATAGTTGAAACCCCGGACGGCTTCCATATAATCCAGATGATTGAGAAGGAAGGCGACATGTTCAACGCCCGCCATATCCTCATCAAGCCCAAATATACCGCCGAGGACCGCAACAAGGCTTTTGCAAGGCTCGACAGCGTCAGGACTCTGATTGTGGTCGACAGCACCCTTACCTTCGAGCAGGCCGCATGGGCGTTCTCCCAGGATTTCAAGACCCGCACAAACGGCGGCATGATGGTCGACGAGAACACCGGCAGCGCAGTCTTCGAGAAGGACCAGCTCAAGCCTAACGACTATATCGTGCTGAGGGATATGAAGATCGGCGAAGTATCCGAGCCTTTCGAGTCTGTCGACAACGAGGGCAGGGGCAACACCATCTACAAGATCATCAAGCTTGAAGAAATAATCCCTTCGCACGTGGCTACATACGACGGAGACTTCGACATCCTGACTACCGTGGCCAACAACCGCAACGCAAACAAGGCTATCGACGAGTTCATCAACGAGAAGCAGAAGACTACTTATATCGTGATAGATCCGCTCTTCACCGGATGCAATTTCTCACGAGAAGGCTGGATTAAATAAGATATGCTGCGCAAGGCAATCATTACAACTGCACTGGTGTTGCTGTTCTGCATTTGCCCTGCGGAAGCACAGAATCGTAATCAGAAGCCTGTCAAGGCCGACAGCGTCATAACCCTTCTGAATGCCGAATGGGCGAAGCTGATGAAGATCGGTTTCTCCAATTATCGTCTCATAAAAGGCCCTGCGGCATTCTACCATAACGGTGCCTATCTGTTCTGCGACTCGGCAGCATGGAACATCGACCGCGAGGTAATCAAGGCCTACGGCAGAGTCCGGCTGACCCAGGACAACACTGTCCTTCGCAGCGACAGCCTGACCTATCTCATCCAGGAAGACCTTGCGCAGTTCCGCGGGCCTCTGGTTGAGGTCTTCGACAACGAGGGCGACACGCTGCGCACCAACAACCTCGACTACAACACCAGAGACAGCCTTGCCATATTCCGCGGCGGCGGAGCCATGAAAGACAAGGAAGGCAATATGATCGAGGGCAACACCGGCATCTACACTTCGTCCCGCAAGACATTCACCTTCCAGGGCAATGTCCAGATGTTCACCGACTCCATCTTCCTCACGACCCAGAAGCTGGATTATCTATCTAACGAGAAGAAAGCATATTTCCGCGACAGGACATACGTCTGGCGGGACAACGGCTTCATGAAGGCTCTGGCCGGATGGTATGACACCGACAACGAGGTGATCCACTTCAGCGACGACGTCTACATGAACGACCCGGACTACGAGATGTGGGCCGACGAGGTGTACTATTACCGCCGCATCTCGCGATACGAAGCCTACCGGAACGTGGTGGTGCTCGACACGCTGAACGAGTCGGCGTTCGTGGCGCACAAGGCGGTGGTGGTGACGGATTCGCTGAACAACCAGCACATGGAGTTCACCCAGAACCCTGCGGTGTTCTACTTCGGGGAGAACGAGGAGCATGTGAAAGACTCTCTGTTCGTGGCTGCGGATACCTTGCGCATATACACGGTGCGCAACTGTGACATTCCGCTGGCTGACAAGGAAGCGCGACTGAAGGAGCGCGAGGACATCCTTTTCGATGCGATAGCCGAAGCGGAGCTGAAGGCTGCCGAGGAAAGGGAGAAGGCGCGGGCCGAGGCAGAGGCCAAGAGGCCGGAGAACATAGCAAGGCAGAAGAGAGAGAAGCTGGCTGCGCAGGCTACAATAGACAGCCTTGCCGCGCTTGGCATAGCAGCTTCCGATTCACTTTATAAGGCAGCAGGTCTGGACGCGGCTGATGAGAGGGATAAGATTCTTGGAAAATTCGGTTCAATAAAAGAGCAGGGCAGTGCCCTGCTGGCAGGGGGTGAAGAACCGGCCATGCCTGACGAAGCGGTCATGGAGGCTCCTGAGACCGCGGCTCCAGCTGACACCACGGCTGCAGCTGGTCTGATGGCTCCAGTAGACTCTCTGGCAGCTGTCCGTGTTCCGCCCGACACTACGAAGATCAAATTCCTGCACGGCTGGCCGAACGTCAGGATATACCGCTCCGACATGCAGCTGCTCTGCGACTCCCTCGCTTACAGCGACGTTGATTCGCTGGCCCGCCTGCACGGCAATCCTGTCATGTGGTATAAGACCCGCAACCAGCTGACCTCCGACGTCATGATCCTGCTGATGAAAGACGAGACTTTGAACAGGGGCAGCATGCAGCAGAACGCCATGCTGGTGATGCAGGAAGATGAAGACCATTTCGACCAGATAAAGAGTACCGAGATGATCGGTCACTTCCGCGACGACGACCTCTACCGCTACGACGCCCTCGGCGGAGTCAACGCCATGTTCTACCTCAAGGAGAAGGAGGAACTGACCACCATCAACATCAAGGAGTCGCGCTTCATGACCATGGCCCTGAAGGACGGCACTGCGCAGCGCATCAAATATTACGAGCAGACCCAGAGCGACGCTTATCCTATCTACAATCTGGAGATGGACAAGCAGCGCATCAAGGGCTTCCAGTGGCGCGGGGACGAGCGTCCCACAAGCCGCTACGCCGTCACTGACAGGGATCTGAAACCCTCCGAGAGGGAAGCCTACGACGATGTGACCATGCCGGTGTTCATCATATCGAACCGCTATTTCAACAAGTACATGAGCAAGGTGTACGACGAGATAATTGCCCGCGAAGATGCGAAGATCCTTGCCAAGGCGCGGCGTGATTCCGTAGCTGCGGCGGAGAAGGAGATGGCCTTGATGGCTGAGCAGGATTCTATCTACGCCCTCGAAAATATGCTGGAGATAGAGGCTGAGGCTCCCGAAGCTGCTGTTGATTCGCTTGCCGCCGCCGGTGCTGAGACCGTCCCGTCCGAGGTTGAAGAACTGCAGGAAGAAGAGAAGCCGACTCTGGCTGGCCGCCGCAGACAGAATCGCGACAAGGAGACTGAGGAGCCGGTTGCAGCAGAACCTGCTGCAGATAAGCCGCAGCCCTCTGTGGCCCCGGCCGCTCCGGAGCCTGCCGCAGTGCTGCCCGAACCCACTAGACGCGAGCAACGGATATTACGAAGGTTAGATTATCTTATTCAAAGGAATGACAAACGTTTCTTCCGTGCGCTATATAAGGAAGTTATGAGGAACAATAAACTTGTCTTTTTAGAGCCCGAAGGGCGATGAGAAGTCCCTTCCCCGTGGGAAGGGATTTAGGGATGGGGCTGCAAGAGACCCAATGTGCGGTGGGGAACCATGTTAGATAGTTCCACAAATCAAATAAAGCCAATCAGGGTGATAATAGGTAGGCGGGTGGGCTAAATGATTGGTACGCCCGTGGGGAATCGAACCCCAACCTAAGGAACCGGAATCCTCAATTCTATCCATTAAACTACGGGCGCGGACTTGCTCGGCAAAAGTACAACTTTTATTGTTAACTTTGATTGATTCAAATAAAGGAATAGAGATGAAGGCATATTTATTTCCTGGTCAGGGAGCGCAGTTCCCCGGAATGGGAAAAGACCTGTACGAAAGCTCCGCGGCCGCACGCGCCATCTTTGACGAAGCCCGCGAAATCCTCGGATTCGACATAGTGGAGATAATGTTCGACGGCAGCGACGAGCAGCTCAGGGAGACCTCCGTCACCCAGCCTTCTATATTCATCCACTCCGTGGCGGCCGCCCGCGCCCTCGACGACTTTGCCCCCGACATGGTGGCGGGGCACTCCCTCGGCGAGTTCTCGGCGCTTGTCGCAGCCGGCGCACTGGAATTCGAAGACGCTCTGAGACTGGTCGCCGCTAGGGCCAACGCCATGAACGAAGCCTGCAAGATGAATCCCGGCAAGATGGCAGCCGTCATTTTGCTTGACCTTGAGATAGTGAAGAAAATATGCGCGCAGACAGAAGGGATAGTTGTGGCCGCGAATGTCAATGCACCCGGCCAGATCGTCATCTCCGGCGATGCCGACGCAGTTGACCAGGCCTGCAAAGCCTGCAAGGCCGCAGGAGCCAAGAGGGCTCTTCCGCTGCCGGTGGGCGGAGCCTTCCACTCTCCGCTGATGGAGCCTGCCCGTGCTAAGCTGGCCGAAGCTATTGCGTCAGTTCCCTTCAAGACGCCCGTGTGCCCCATCTACCAGAACGTCGACGCGCGGCCCCATACCGACCCTGAAGAAATCAAGGCAAATCTTGTCGCACAGCTCACCAGCCCGGTGCTCTGGAGCCATACCATAGTCCACATGGTGGAAGACGGAGCGACCGATTTCGTCGAACTCGGCCCCGGCGATGTGCTCACCAATTTGCTCGGAAAGATAATCTATTGACAGTCATAGTTGCACAGTATTAAAAAAGTGATACATACCGTATCACTTTTTTTGTCATTTTCCCGAAATAAAGTGCTAAATTTACGCGATTGTACGCCTATATCGGACAACAACATAAATATCAATAAATTAAACACTTAAAAGATGGCAAAAGAAAAGAAATTCATCACATGTGATGGTAACTTTGCCGCCGCTCACGTAGCATATCTGTTCAGTGAGCATGCGGCTATCTACCCTATCACTCCATCCTCTACAATGGCAGAGCTGGTGGACGAGTGGGCAGCGTTCGGAAAGAAGAACATGTTCGGCGAGACCGTACAGGTTACCGAGATGCAGAGCGAAGGCGGTGCCGCCGGAGCAGTGCACGGTTCTCTGCAGGCAGGCGCCCTTACAACCACCTTCACGGCCAGCCAGGGTCTGTTGCTGATGATCCCCAACATGTACAAGATCTCAGGAGAACTTCTCCCGGCAGTCTTCCATGTCTCAGCCCGCGCCCTTGCAGCCCAGTCCCTCTCAATCTTCGGTGACCATCAGGATGTGATGAGCGCCCGCGCAACAGGTTTCGCAATGCTCGCATCAGACAGCGTGCAGGAAGCTATGGACATCGCGGCTGTAGCCCATCTTTCAGCAATCAAGTCAAGCGTTCCTTTCGTTCATTTCTTCGACGGTTTCCGTACATCTCACGAAATCCAGAAGATCGAAGTCCTCGAGGCTGAGGACCTCCGTCCGCTCGTAAGCGAGAAGGCTCTCGCAAGGTTCCGCAGCAGGGCTCTCAACCCCAACAGGCCTGTAACCCGCGGTACCGCCCAGAACCCTGACGTATACTTCCAGGCCCGCGAGGCTTCCAACAAGTACTACGAGGAAGTTCCTGACATCGTAGCTCGCTACATGGGCGAGATCGGCTCTCTCACCGGCCGCTACCACCTTCCTTTCGACTACTACGGCGACCCGGATGCCGAGAACATCATAATCGCTATCGGTTCAGTCTGCGAGACCATCAAGGAAACCATCGACTACCTGCAAGCCAAGGGCAAGAAGTGCGGTCTGATCAGCGTACACCTCTATCGTCCGTTCTCAGCCAAGTATTTCCTGCGCGCCCTTCCGAAGAGCGCTAAGCGCATCGCAGTGCTTGACCGCACCAAAGAGCCCGGCGCAAACGGCGAGCCTCTGCTCATCGACGTCAAGTCAGTCCTCTACGGACGCAACGACATCACCATCGTCGGCGGCCGCTACGGTCTGTCTTCAAAGGACACCACTCCCGCCCAGATCCTCTCAGTATTCGAGAACCTCGAGCGCAAGGAGCCGAAGAACGACTTCACCATCGGCATCGTCGACGACGTGACCTTCAAGTCTCTGCCTCAGAAAGAGGAAATCTCCCTGGCCAAGGCCGGCACCTACGAGTGCAAGTTCTTCGGTCTGGGTTCTGACGGTACAGTCGGCGCCAACAAGAACACCATCAAGATCATCGGCGACCACACTCCCAAATACTGCCAGGGCTATTTCGACTATGACTCAAAGAAGTCAGGCGGATACACCTGCAGCCACCTGCGTTTCGGTGACACTCCCATCAGGGCTCCTTACCTGGTGACCACTCCCGATTTCGTGGCATGCCATGTGCCTTCATATCTGTCCAAGTACGACGTTCTCCGCGGCATCAAGAAGGGCGGCACCCTGCTGCTCAACAGCATGTGGAGCGTAGAGGAGACCTTCAAGCGCATCCCTGACTTCGTGAAGAAGGAGATCGCCAGCAAGGAACTCAAGTTCTACATAATCAACGCTACCAAGATCGCCGGCGAAATCGGCCTCGGCGGACGCACCAACACCATCCTCCAGTCGGCATTCTTCAAGATCACCGGCATCATCCCTTACGAGGAGGCAGTCGGCTATATGAAGAAAGCTATCGACAAGTCATACGGCAAGAAAGGCGAGAACGTAGTCAAGATGAACTACGCAGCCGTAGACCGCGGCGCAGAATATGTCGAGGTAGAGGTTCCAGCCGAGTGGAAGAACCTTACCGGCAAGTTCGTCAACCCGAACTTCAACCGTCTGGCTCCCGAGTGGATCCGCAACGTGGCTGACATTGTCAACGCCCAGTGCGGAAACGACCTGCCCGTAAGCGCCTTCGCTTCTGAAGACCTCGTGGACGGTACCATCCCTTCAGGCACTGCAGCATACGAGAAACGCGGCATCGCCGTCACCGTTCCTTCATGGGATCCCGCCAACTGTATCCAGTGCAACCAGTGCGCATTCATCTGCCCTCACGCTGCTATCCGTCCGTTCCTCATGACAGAGGAAGAGGCTGCTGCAGCTCCCGCCGGCATCAAGACCGTCCAGGGCAACGCCACCTTCAAGGCTTACAAGTTCACCATGCAGGTGAGCCCTTACGACTGTACAGGTTGCGGCAACTGCGTTGACGTATGCCCGGGCATGAAAGGCAACAAGGCCCTCAGCATGCAGTCTATGGATTCTCAGGAAGCCGAGCAGGCCAACTTCGATTACCTGCACGCAAAGGTCGGCTACAAGGATACCGTGGCTTCGAAGATGCAGAATGTCAAGAACTCACAGTTCAGCCAGCCGCTCTTCGAGTTCTCAGGCGCCTGCGCAGGTTGCGGCGAGACTCCTTACATCAAGGCCATCACCCAGCTCTTCGGCGACCACATGATGATATCTAACGCAACGGGTTGCTCTTCAATCTACGGAGCATCGTTCCCCGCTTCTCCTTACTGCACCAACGCTGCCGGCCACGGCCCCGCATGGGACAACTCACTGTTCGAGGATAACGCCGAGTTCGGTCTCGGTATGAAGCTCGGTTCTGACAGAGTCCGCGCTACCGTTGCAGACCTCATGACCAAGGGTCTGGAATGCCCGAAGTGCTCTTCAGAGATCAAGGCTCTCTACACCCAGTGGCTCGAGAACCGCAACGACGCTGCAATCACCCGCGAGGTATGCGACAAGCTCGTTCCTCTGATGAAAGAATGCGGCTGCGACACCTGCAAGCAGCTCCTCGCTCTCGAAAACTTCATCCCTGCCCGCAGCCAGTGGATCTTCGGTGGTGACGGTTGGGGTTACGATATCGGATACGGCGGACTCGACCACGTGCTTGCATCTGGCAAGAACGTAAACGTCCTCGTGCTCGATACCGAGGTTTACTCAAATACCGGTGGACAGTCATCCAAGTCAACTCCTGCCGGCGCCGTTGCCAAGTTCGCCACCTCAGGTAAGAGGGTTCGCAAGAAAGACCTCGGCATGATGGCTATCAGCTACGGCTATGTATATGTCGCCCAGGTTGCTATGGGCGCCTCACAGGCTCAGTTCCTCAATGCTATCAAGGAAGCTGAGGCATACGACGGCCCGTCACTGATCATCGCCTACGCACCTTGTATCAACCACGGTCTGAAAGCCGGCATGGGACACAGCCAGCTCGAGGAAAAACGTGCCGTCGAGTGCGGTTACTGGCATCTGTACCGTTACAACCCGGCTCTCGAGGAGCAGGGCAAGAACCCGTTCAGCCTCGACAGCAAGGAGCCCGACTGGAGCCTCTTCCAGGACTTCCTCAAGGGTGAGGTCCGTTTCGCATCGCTCCAGAAGACCTTCCCTGAGCAGGCTCAGGAACTCTTCGAGCGCACTCAGGAGTTTGCCCAGTGGAGGCTCAACACTTACAAACGCATGGCCGGCAAAGAATAATCATGAAAGTTCTCAGGACATTCGCAATAATATCGGCTCTCTTCCTTGCAGTGACAAGCTGCAAGGTGGAGAAACCGGCCGATACCGACGGCCACGACCTGTGGTTCCACAATCTCGAGAAGGTCGCTGATGCAGCGCCCGCAGAGTATACTACCGAGGCCATCGCCCAGAGCGAGATAGACCAGTACTGGAAAGGCAAGGCTGCCGTAGAGATCAAAGTGCTCGACCAGAAGGACGAGGCTCTTGGCCGCGATGGCTACAGGCTCGTGTTCTCCAAGGGCAAGGTGGCTGTAGAAGCCAACACTGCCATCGGCACCCTCTACGGAGTGTACGGCCTTCTGCGTCTTCAGCAGACTGACGCCCTCCCCAAGGGAGCGAAGACCATCACCGAGGTGCCCGCCTTCGAGTACCGCGCCTTCAACCACTGGGACAACCTGAACGGCTCCGTCGAGCGTGGATACGCAGGCCAGTCTCTGTGGAACTGGGCCGAGCTTCCCGACAAGGTGTCTCCGGTATATCAGGAATATGCCCGCGCCAACGCCTCTGTCGGCATCAACGCCACTGCCATCAACAATGTCAATGCGAATGCCGATATCCTGACAACCGATTATCTTAAGAAAGTGAAGGTTTTGGCCGACATCTTCCGTCCCTACGGTCTGAAGATATTCCTCTCCCTGAACTTCGCCGCTCCGAAGCACATCGGCGGCCTCGACACTTCGGATCCTCTTGATCCCAGGGTCGTGCAGTTCTGGAAAGACAAGACGGCTGAGATTTACTCTCTGATCCCCGACTTCGGAGGCTTCCTGGTGAAAGCCAATTCAGAAGGCCAGTCAGGCCCTCAGGATTACGGCCGCACCCACGCCGACGGAGCCAACATGGTCGCTGACGCTCTCGCCCCTTACGGCGGAGTAGTGTTCTGGAGGGCTTTCGTATATGACGCACAGGCTGAAGACCGCGCCATGCAGGCCAGCGACGAGTTCGTGCCTCTGGACGGCCAGTTCCGCGACAACGTGCTCATCCAGGTAAAGAACGGTCCGATCGACTTCCAGCCCCGCGAGCCCATCAGCCCTCTGTTCGGCCAGGCTCCGAACACCAACCTGATGCTCGAGGTGCAGATCACCCAGGAATACCTCGGCCACTCTAAGCACATGGTTTATCTCCATCCCCTCTGGAAAGAATGTCTTGACACCGACACATACGAGTTCGGCGAAGGCTCTACCGTAGCGGCCATCACCGAAGGCAAGTACCGTAACAACAAGCTCAGCGCCATTTCCGGCGTTACCAACATCGGCAACGACGTGAACTGGTGCGGACACCAGATGATCCAGATCAACTGGTATGCTTACGGCCGTATGGCATGGAATCCCGACCTGAGTTCAGATCAGATTGCTGACGAATGGCTCCGCCAGACCTTCAGCAGCGACCCGAAGTTCATCAAGCCGGTGAAAGATATGCTCGACCGTTCGAGGGAAGTCACCGTCAGCTACGAGATGCCTCTCGGACTGCACCATATTATGGCTTCCAACGCCCACTTCGGCCCCGGCCCGTGGGAGGACAGCTACCGCAAGGACTGGTCTCCGCTCTTCTACCACAAGGCAGGCCCTGACGGCGTCGGCTTCGACCGCACAGTCGCCACAGGCTCAGGAGCTACCGCTCAGTACAACGAGCCGCTGGCGTCTACCTACGAGAACATCGACACCTGCCCCGAGAATCTGCTGCTGTGGTTCCACCATGTTCCGTGGGATTACAAGATGAAAGACGGCAAGACTCTGTGGGACGAGCTCTGCTACACCTACCAGCACGGTATCGAGGATGCAGCCGATTACATAAAGATCTGGGAGAAGGTTGAACCGTATGTCGACAACCAGCGCTACCAGGAAGTTCGCACCAAGCTTATCCGCCAGGCAAAAGACGCCATGTGGTGGAGAGACGCAGTGATACTCTACTTCCAGACCTTCTCTAACATGCCTATCCCTGACGACTGCTATCCCCCCCAGCACACTCTCGATGAGCTGAAGCAGGTGGGTGTCTTCCGCTGGACTCCTGGTATGCCGCGTGTGCGCAGGCCGGAAATTTACGAAGTCCTGCCCGAGTATACTCTTCCCAAATATCCGGATCTGTAGACCAAGCCGGTCAGAAAAAAATAAACCCCGGAGGCCTTTGAGCTTCCGGGGTTTTATTTGTTACGGTCGGGAGGTTTATTCCTCAGCCG
Source organism: Bacteroidales bacterium (assembly GCA_017617655.1). Lineage (GTDB taxonomy): Bacteria > Bacteroidota > Bacteroidia > Bacteroidales > UBA932 > Equibacterium. The sequence continues at coordinate 3,648 of JAFZVU010000009.1, read as the reverse complement.
GTTTTTCGCTCTTGTGAGAGTGCTGCGGGCGGTCGTTCCTCGGCTTGCGGTCGTTGTTGTTACGACGGTCGCCTGAAGGTTTGCGGTCGTTGCTGTTGCGACGGTCGCTCTGGCTCTGGGGACGGGGTTTGCGTACAGGCTCTACATATCCTTCGGGTTTCGGAAGGAGGGCCTTGCGGCTCAGACGGAGCTTGCCGGTCTTGGTGTCGACCTCGATGAGCTTCACGTCAACCTCGTCGCCTTCGTGGAGCACGTCCTCGACTTTCTCAGTCTTGCCCCAGTCGATCTCTGAGATGTGGAGCAGACCTTCCTTGCCGGGGAGGATTTCTACGAAAGCACCGAACTCTACGCAGCTGACAACCTTTCCGTGGTAGGTCTCGCCAACCTCGGGAACGGCGCAGATGCCCATGATCCAGTCGTATGCTTTCTGCATTGCCTCGGCGTCGTTGGTAGCGATGTCGACGATACCCTTGCCGTCAACTTCGTCGATGTTGATGACAGCGCCGGTCTCAGCCTGGATCTTCTGGATGGTCTCACCACCCTTGCCGATAACTGCACCGATGAAGTCCTTGGCAATCTCGAATGATTTGATGCGGGGAACGAAGGGCTTGTAGTCCTCACGGGGTTTGTCGATGGTCTTCATCATCTCGCCCATGATGTGCATACGGCCCTGGCGTGCCTGCTCGAGAGCTTTTTCGAGAACTTCGTATGAAAGACCGTCAACCTTGATATCCATCTGGGTGGCGGTGATACCGTCGGCGGTACCTGTAACCTTGAAGTCCATGTCGCCGAGGTGGTCTTCGTCGCCGAGGATGTCGGTGAGGATGGCGTAACGGTCGTTAGGACGGGTCTCGTCGGTGATAAGGCCCATTGCAACGCCGGCAACCGGTTTGCGGATCTGGACGCCTGCATCCATGAGGGCGAGGCAGCCGCCGCATACAGAAGCCATTGATGAAGAACCGTTGGACTCGAGGATGTCGGAAACGACGCGTACTGCGTAGGGATTCTCGGGCATCATCGGGATGACGGGCTTGAGGGCGCGCATTGCGAGGTTGCCGTGACCGATCTCACGACGGCCTACGCCGCGCTGGCTCTTGGCTTCGCCGGTAGCGAAAGGAGGGAAGTTGTAGTGGAGGACAAACTGCTGGTCGTCCTGGATGAGAACTTCGTCCATCTCTTTCATGTCGAGCTTGGTGCCGAGGGTAACGGTAGCAAGCGACTGAGTCTCGCCGCGGGTGAAGATAGCTGAACCGTGTGCGCAGGGCAGGTAGTCAACTTCGCACCAGATAGGGCGGACTTCGTTGCATACACGGCCGTCGAGGCGGATGCCTTCGTCGAGGATCATGTTGCGCATGGCCTCTTTTTCAACGGCGTGGTAATATCTCTCTACAAGGGGAGTCTTCTCTTCGAGCTCTTCCTCGGGGATAGTAGCGAGGAATTCGTCCTTGATGGCTACGAAGCCGTCTTCCCTTTCGTGTTTAGACTTGAACGACTTGGCGTGTGCATAGCACTTGTCGTAGCAGAACTCATGGACGGCCTTGCGCAGGTCTTCATCCTCTACGTCGTGAGGATAGTCGCGCTTTTCGTCGTTGCCGAGCTCGGTGATGAGTTCTTTCTGCACGCGGCAGTGCTTCTTGATTTCTTCGTGTGCAAACTTGATGGCCTCGAGCATGTCGTGTTCGCTAACCTCGTTCATCTCGCCTTCAACCATCATGATATTTTCTTCGGTTGCTGCAACCATAAGGTCGAGGTCGCAGTCAGCCATTTCGCTGAAGTTCGGGTTGATCTTGAATTCACCGCCGATGCGGGCTACCCTTACTTCTGAGATAGGGCCGCCGAACGGCAGGTTGCTGGATGCAAGTGCGCATGAAGCTGCCAGACCGGCGAGAGCGTCGGGCTGGATGTCTTTCTCTGCAGAGATCAGGTACACGTTCACGAACACTTCCAGGTGGAAGTCATCCGGCCAGAGGGGACGGATAGGACGGTCGATGAGACGTGAGATGAGGATCTCGTAATCAGATGATTTGCCTTCCCTTTTCATGAAACCGCCAGGGAAACGGCCGGCAGAGTAATACTTCTCTTTGTAGTCGACAGTGAGGGGCATGAAATCAGTACCCTCTTTTACCTCTTTGGCAGCGGTGACGGTGGCCAGCAACATAGTGCCACCCATTTTGACAACAGCAGAACCGTCGGCCTGTTTTGCAAGCTTGCCGGTTTCGATCTCAATTGTCCTGCCATCCGACAATTGAATAACTTTCTTGATAACGTTCATTAATACAACAAAAAATAATATATCCAAAAAAAAGGGGCTGTACGGTAACGGCAGCCCCTCAATAAATTTCCTATGTGACTATTTACGAAGGTTGAGTTCCTTCACAATATTTCTGTATCTCTCAATGTCAGTCTCCTTGAGATAGTCGAGGAGGCGACGCCTCTTACCTACGAGACGGAGAAGAGCACGCTGGGTGTTGTGGTCCTTGTGGTTCTTCTTCAGATGCTCGGTGAGGTGAGCGATACGGTAGGAAAATAAAGCAACTTGACTCTCTGCTGAGCCGGTGTCAGTATTAGACTTCCCGTATTTAGCGAAAATCTCTTGCTTTTTGTCAGCTGATAAATACTCTGCCATAATGCAAAAAATTCGTTTGGTTAATCGGGGGGCAAAGGTAGAAACATTTTTCTCAAAATCAAATCCCTTCGTCACAAAAACTGAAATATCTGCTGTTTCCGAAAATAATGTGGTCCATAAGGTCTATGTCAAAGAGAGACACGGCTTTACGCAGAGCCGTCGTCTGGCGTTTGTCCTCCGCGCTGGGAACCACGGTTCCCGACGGGTGGTTGTGGAGGAGGATGATGCTCCCGGCGAGTTTTTCCACCGCCTTCTTGGCGATTATCTTGATGTCCATGACGGTCGATGCGACCCCGCCAGAGCTGATGCGTTCTTTGCCTATCAGGCGGTTGGCCCGGTTGAGGTAGAGCACCCAGCATTCTTCGTGCAGCAGACCTTCCATCTGGGGCCGCATCATGTCGGCCACCGCCTTGGAGCTGTAAATCCTCGGCAGCTCCTCGCAGCGGTCCAGCGCGATCCGTTTGCCCAGCTCCACCGCAGCGGCTATGGTCACGGCCTTTGCCGGGCCGATACCTTTTATGGTAGTCATCTTGTCAGCAGTCATGCCGGCCAGGTCCTTCAGGGAGCCGCCCGCAAGGTCTATCAGTTCTCTTCCCAGGTCGACTGCGGTGAGTCCGCTGTCGCCGGTGTGCAATATGATGGCCAGTAGTTCTGCATTAGATAAGGCATCCGCACCTTTGGTGGCCATCTTCTCCCTCGGGCGCTCTTCTGCCTGCCATTGTTTGATTGCTTTCATGGTCGGGTAATAAAAAAAACTTTCCAGCCAAAGGTTGGAAAGTTTTTCATACCCGGATGCTTCGTATCGACAATTTATGCGAGTTTGCTGATATGAAGTTCGATTCCGCTTTTAAGATTTGCAGCTTTGTTTTTGTGAATGACAGATGTCTTTGCAAGTTTGTCAATCATTGAAAATACTTTGGGGGCAAGAGCCTCGGCTGCTGCCTTGTCTGTAGTGTTGCGGATAGCCTTGATGGCATTCCTGGTAGTTTTTGCATAATACTTGTTATGCAATCTGCACGTTT
>JAFZVU010000083.1 GCA_017617655.1 Bacteroidales bacterium | reverse complement strand
TATTGTTTTTTATGGATTGAGGATTAAAGATGAAGAGATAGATTATGAGCGAATTGTTTTTATACTACGAGGGAACTCTGGATGCTTTCTTGAAAGATGCAATTCAAGAAAAAGAGAAGTTAATGAAAATAGTGCTTGGTAATGAATTATCAGTTGTACACGAAGACTCTTTTATCATCGGTGATAATTATCTGCATGTAGTGGATAATTACGCAATTCGCCATATAATAAATAAGCATTCTAACGAAAAAGAATTATTACGGGGGCAAGAGACAGTACAATTAAACGATTTGTTACGGATTCCGGATATATTGAGAACATATAATACCGTCAAACTAGAACAGCGTAACAACAAGACAATGGTGATTTACGAGAAGGTCTATGATGACCACATATGCCATCTCGTCGAAGAAGTGCGGGAAGGCCGGAAAGAACTGGCGGTCGTTACATTCTATAAAACAAAAAAGGGAAAACTCACCGGCGCTGATAGTTGAACTATGCTATTTCCGGATTTGTATCCCTTTTTCACAAAGGTATGAAGTTTCTCTTAATCATGCAAACCAACTGTTGATGTTTGTCTGTTTTCAGAGCGTCGCCCGCCTGCTCCCTCCGGTCCAGAGCGTGGACCGGTAGGAGCAAAAAAGGGGGTAAAACGCTCCCTCCGGTCCATCAGTTGGACCGGTAGGAGCACTCAGAGTTCAATACAGGTTAATCTGTTCTTTTAAATTGCCAGCACGATGGCCGGGGAGATGTCAAGCCGGGTGGCTATTACTCGTGCCTGCTCATAGGTGGGATTGGCCTTTCCGCTCAAGATTGCGCTGAGGCGCGGAGCGGTAATGCCCAGGATGGTGGCCATTTCTTTTTGACTCCAGTTGTTCTCTGCAAGTCTTGCATTCATTGTGGCCGAAAGGGACGGCGTTTCAATGGGAAAATGCTCCTGTTCATATTCTTCCACCAGAGATGAAAGCAAATCGAGTTCGAGAAGACGAGGGTCATCGGCAGGCGTATTCTCGTCTGTAGAGAAAAAGATTTCGTCGATGCGGGCCATCATGGCCTTGTATTGTTTCTCATTCTTAATCTGAGACATATTCATTCCTCCTATATGGTTGAAACGTCAATTCTTTCATATTCGTCATGAGTGCCGACAAAACGGATATAAATAAGCGCTGGTGTAAACTTGACAGCTACTACAAGGCGATAACGATTTCCTTTGATGTTGAACACGTACCGTTGATTCCCAACATAATCAACCGAATTAAAGTCGTTTCGCATGTCAGCCAGAGAAGACCAATTGGCATGACATGTTTTCACGTACCACTCTGTTAGCGGCTGCTCGCTGTCCGGGTGTTTTGTCCAAAACTCTCTAAGAGTTGAAATGGCGATAACTCTCATACTCTGCAAAGTTAGAAATTATTAATATGATAACAAAATTATTATTCTGATAATAACCTGATGGCGTCATCATAGCTACCTATATATCGGATAAAACGCGGCGGGGTAGTAGGTGATGGTGGTGGCCTCGCCGAAGAGGACGGTGACGACGTCGAAGTAGATTTCTTTGCGGGTGGGGTTTGCGGCGATGTAGCGGCGGGCGGCGCGCACTATCCTGCCGCATTTGGCGGGCGTCATGTTGAAGGTCGGGTCGAAGCCGTCGCGCTCGTCGAGGCTCTTGACCTCTACGATGCGGATGGAGTTGCCGTAATCCATGACGAGGTCTAGTTCATAGTGCCCGCTGCGCCAGTTTCTGGCCAGCAGGGTCATGCCCATTTCCTGCAGATAGCTTAGCGCCGCATCTTCGCCGGCGCGTCCGATTTCATTCCTTTTCATGCCGCAAGATAATGAGAATGCCGACACCTGCGTAGGGCGCAGAAGGGGAGGGGTAGCGATTTTTCTGATTACAGTTTTTAACCCCTCAGGAAGTCGGCTGCCTGCGGTCCTTCGTGAAAAAGGAGGTCCAAAATAGAGAGGTTTGCGATGAATCCGGATCTGCCCGAAAAAATTTGATAATAGGGCTTCGGTGTGAAAATTGGATTTTCTTTCGATTTGGGATGGATGCGGCTGCGGAAATCGAGCGGCCCTGCGTCCTTGACGAAACTGTCGGTGGGGGATAGCTCGCAGCGGAGCTCCATCTCTGCGGCGATGTGGCGGGTGAGGGCCATGTTGAGGTTGAACAGCTTCTCCGGGCGGGATTGGAGTATGGCGTCGATGCCGTCCCAATAGTATTCAAAGAAAGGAGAGGAGCGGTATGCGGAGATTATGGCGATGCGGTGCTGGTGCAACCACTCGCGGGAATAATCGATGCGGATGTCGGACACGGCGCCGCTGCGGATGTTGTCATGGCAGACGGGAATCTGCAGGGTCTGGATTCCGCCGGCGGAATAGATGGCGCAGCGGTTGCGCCAGGATTGTTTCTGGTAGCTCTCGCAGGCGTCTACATGCACATGCGGCCAGCTGGCCAGTATGTGGAAATACTCTACCGGCGGGAAGTATGCGGTGCCCAGCAGCGGAATGCCGGCTTTATCTGACGATTCCACGTTTGGAAACCTTTACGAAGTCGAGGATGGTGCGGGCGTGCTTGTCGTCGGGGAACATTTCCTCGATTATGCGGCAGGCGTCGTTGACATTGTTGCCGGTGTCGTACAGGATGGTGTAGACACGCTTGATGGTGTCTATCTCGGCGAGTGTGAAACCGCGGCGGCGGAGGCCGACTATGTTGATGCCTTCGTAGGCGATGGGGTTGCGGGCTGCGAGGATGTAAGGCGGGATGTCCTTGTTGACGGCGCTTGCACCGCCGACCATGGCGTGGGCGCCTATCCTTGAGAACTGATGTATCATGGTGCCGCCTCCTACTATGGCCCAGTCGTCGATGTCAGTCTCGCCGGCGATGCCGCAGTGGCTTACCAGGATGCAGTTGTCGCCGATGCGGCAGTCGTGGGCGACGTGGGCGTATGACATTATCAGGCAGTTGTTGCCTATCTTGGTCAGAGCCTTGCCGCTGGCCGCAGTGCCGCGGTTGATGGTAGCGCATTCGCGGATGGTCGTGTTGTCGCCTATCTCGACATAAGTCACTTCGCCGTGGAATTTAAGGTCCTGCGGGATGGCTCCGACTACGGCGCCGGGGAACACCTTGCAGTTCTTCCCCAGTTTGACATGGTCGAAGATGACGGCGTGGGGGCCGATCCAGCAGCCGTCGCCGATTGTTACGTCGGCTGCTATGTAGGCAAACGGTTCTATCTTGACATCCTTCCCGATTCTGGCGTCGGGGTGAACATAATACATATCGCTCATTATGATGGTTCCTGTGTGAATTGTTTCAAAATAAATCTGGCTACAGCAGTGTTGATGCGGTGGCCGGTCTTCATTGCGGTAATCCTGCCCTTCAGAGGAGCTCCGACGAGCGAGAAATCGCCGATGAGGTCGAGCATCTTGTGCCTTGCGCATTCGTTGTCAAAATGCAGGTCGACATTGCTGAGATATCCCTGGCGAACCTCGACGCCGGGAGCGTTGAACAGCCTGGCCACGCGCTCCACCGAGGCGGCGTCTGCATCGCGGTCGACTATGACTATGGCATTGTCCATGTCGCCACCCTTTACAAGCCCTGCCGCTGCAAGCTGCTCCAGCTGGCTGAAGAAGCAGAAGGTACGGCACGGAGCTATCTGCGAGGCGTAATCGACAGAAGGGCCGAAGTCGCAGGTCTGGACTCCTACCACCGGCGAGTCGAAGTCGATGGTAAGCCGGGCCTCGAAGTGGTCGCAGGGCTCGACCCTGACCCATGCGTCAGAGCGGTCGTCCTGCCAGGTAAAGGCCTCTTTGATCTCGAAGAAACGCCTTTCGCCCGTCTGCTCCTGCAGGCCGTCGGTGCATATTGCCTCGACGTAAGGCCTTGCACTGCCATCAAGCACCGGGACTTCGACGTTGTCAAGCTCTATGAGGGCATTGTCGACACCCATGCCGGCCAGCGCCGAAAGGACATGCTCTACCAGCAGCACTTTGACTCCGTTCTCTTCCAGCGAGGTGTTGAAAGATACGTCAGCCACGTTGGACGCAATGGCTCTGACGACGGCGCCGCCGCCAAGGTCGATGCGGCGGAAGCGGATGCCGTGGTCGTCGGGGGCGGGAGAAATGGTCATGCAGACAGGAGCCCCGGTGTGAAGGCCCTTCCCTTTGAATTCGTAACTTCTTTTCAGGGTGTGCTGTCTCATTCTTCCTCCTGTGCGCTCTGCCTGAATCTGACTAATGCCTTTTTATAAAGATTGGCGTCCATAGCGGGATAACCCATCAGGGTCTGGCCGCTCTTGCGTATTGTCTTGGTTATGACGCTGTCCGCTGCCAGCGTGGTGTGGTCTGCGACAGAGATGTGGCCGACCACCATGGTCTTGCCCCCGAAGGTGCAGTATTCGCCGATCTTGGCGCTGCCTGCCGCTCCGCTCTCGGCCGCCATGACGGTGTGCGCGCCGACCTCGACATTGTGCGCAATCTGGCACAGATTGTCGAGCTTGACGCCGGTGTGGATTATGGTAGAGCCCATGGTGGCACGGTCGACTGTAGTCCCGGCCCCGATCTCCACGTCATCCTCAATCACCACGTTGCCTGTCTGGGGTATCTTCTTGTAGCTGCCGTCTTCCTGAGGGGCGAAGCCGAAACCGTCGCTGCCAATGACGCAGTTGGAGTGCAGGATGCAACTGCTGCCGATGACACAGTCGCTGTAAATCCTGGCGCCGGCATACAGCACCGTGTTGTCTCCGATGGTCACGTTGTCAGCAATCGACACGTTGGGGTGGATGGTGCAGCCGGCCCCGATGCGGCAGCCTGAACCTATCGTAGCATAATCGCCTATCCATGTGCCCTTGCCGATGCGGGTGCCCCTGCCGATGCGGTAGCGGGGGAAGAGGCGGGAAAGGAAACAAGCTTTGCGGCGGCTTTTCTTCATGGCCTGGAACCATTCCAGCAGCGTTGCAACTGCCTGGTATGCGTCGTCCACCTTTATCAGTGTAGCGGGAACTGGCTGCGCGGGCACGAAAGACCGGTTCACCAGTATGGCAGAAGCCTTCGTGGTGTAGACGTAGTGCTCATATTTCGGGTTGGCGAAGAAACAGATGTTCCCGGGTTTGCCGTACTCGATACGGGCGGGAGCGGTAATCCTGACGTCAGGATCGCCGGCTATCTCGCCGTTCAGTTTCTGTGCTATTTCCCGCGCTGTGATTTCCATGGTTTCTAAAATGGCAGTCCGTTGCTCTCAAATATTATGCAAAGAAAACCCTTTTTACTGAATAAACAGTAATAAAAATTTGATATATAGCCCAGAATATCTATATTTGCGCTCGATTTGAGGGGACCGCAAAGTCCTCTCTTTTTGTTATATGAAACAGAAAGAAGAACTTGAAAAGGCCGCTGCCGGCTATGTGGAAGGGAAAGACCTCTTCGTCGTCGGCATAAAGATTTCGGCAGACAACGACATCGACATCACAATTGAGTCTGACAACCGCGACGTCACCCTTGACGACTGCGTGGAGATGAGCCGCTATATCGAGGAAAGGCTCGACCGCGACGTGGAGGATTTCTCGCTGACCGTAGGCAGCGCCGGACTGACGGCTCCTTTCAAGCTTCCGAGGCAGTACCGCAAGGTCGTGGGCAGCCAGATCGAGGTGACTTACCGCGACGGCCACCGTCAGAAAGCGACTCTGGAAAGCGCCGGCGAAGATGAGTTCGAGATTTCGTACGAGAAGCTCGTGCAGGTCGAGGGACAGAAAAAGAAAGTGCGCCAGAGCGTCCGCGAGACCTTGAAGTACACCGACATCAAGTCGGCCAAAGCTGTAATAAAATTTTAAAAATAGATAATAGAAAGACATGGAAGGTTTGAACCTTATCAGCACATTTGCTGAATTTAAAGAACTCAAGAGCATCGACCGCCCCACCATGATGAGCGTGCTGGAGGATGTCTTCCGCACCCAGCTGGAGAAGATGTACGGAGAAGATGCCAATTTCGACATCATCATCAACATCGACAAGGGAGACTTCGAGATCTGGAGGACCCGTCAGGTAGTTGAGACCGTAGAAAACCCTGCAACCGAGATTTCTCTCGAGGAAGTGAGGGCTATCGACGATTCATACGAGGTTGGCGAGGATTACACCGAGAAGGTGGAGCTGTCAAGCTTCGGCCGCAGCGGCATCCTCAACCTGCGCCAGAATCTGTCAGGCCGCATCATGGACATCGAGAAGGCCAATCTCTACAACAATTACCGCGACCGCGTGGGTGAAGTGATAGTCGGCGAAGTTTATCAGTCATGGAAGAAAGAAGTCCTCGTGATGGACGAGAATGGCAACGAGCTGGTTCTCCCCAAGACCGAGCAGATTCCCACTGACCATTTCCGCAAGGGTGAGACCGTGAAGGCCGTCATCATCAGCGTGGAGATGCGCAACAACACTCCTGTAATCACCCTGTCCCGCACAGCCCCGATCTTCCTCGAAAGACTGTTCGAGCAGGAAGTTCCCGAGATCTTCGACGGACTGATCACAATCAAGAAGGTAGTCCGCATCCCCGGTGAGAGGGCCAAGGTGGCAGTCGAGTCATACGACGAGCGCATCGATCCCGTAGGAGCCTGCGTAGGTGTAAAGGGTTCGCGTATCCACGGCATCGTCCGCGAGCTCCGTAACGAGAACATCGACATCATCAACTGGACTTCCAACAAGCAGCTGCTCATCCAGCGCGCCCTCAGCCCCGCCAAAATCTCTTCTATGGAGTTCAACGAGGCCAACAAGAGCGTGAACGTATATCTCAAACCCTCTGAGGTTTCCCTGGCTATCGGCAAGGGCGGCAGCAACATCAAGCTGGCCGGCATGCTTGCAGATTACGACATCGAGGCTTACCGCGAGGTTGACGAGAACGAGCAGGTTGACGAGGAAGACGTAATGCTCGAGGAATTCAGCGACGAGATCGAGCAGTGGATAATCGACCAGCTCAAGAGCATCGGTCTGGATACCGCCAAGAGCGTGCTTGCCCTGCCGGTTGACGAGATCGCACGCCGCAGCGACCTGGAAGAGGAAACTGTCGAGGATGTTCAGAAGATCCTCAGGGCAGAATTTGAAGACTAATTAAAACAACAATACGGGAGATAATCAATATATGTCAGAAGGTACGATACGAATTAGCAAGATAATGAAGGACTTCAACATCGGTCTGGGGACCCTTGTTGAGTTTTTGAAGAAGAAAGGGGTAGAGGTTGAGGCGAACCCCGGTGCCAAGATCAGCGCCGAGGCTTTTGCCCTTGTCGAGAAAGAGTTCAGCAAAGAACAGCTCATAAAGGAGCAGTCTCGCAAGGTGGCTATCACTGTGAAGGAAATCACCGACAAGGTGGAACACAGCCGTGCGAACGCCGAAGAAGCCGAGCCCGAGAAGGAAATTATCATCAAGACCAATGTCCTCGCGGACAAGCCGAAAGTCAAGAAGCCTGAGCCTGTCGCCAAGGTGGAAGAGAGCGAAACTCCCGTCAACGTCCCTTCTGACCGTCCTGACATCAAGGTGATAGGAAAGATAGACCTTGAAAAGCCGGCTGCCCCCAAAGCTCCCGAGAAAGTTGAAGAGAAAACTGAGGAGAAACCTCAGCCGGCAGCGGCCGTCGAGGCTCCCAAGCCTGTCGAAACTCCCAAGCCCGCGGCTCCCGAATATATCGAGACCAAGGTCGAGAAGCTCCAGGGCCCCAAGATCAGCGGTACCATAGACCTGAGCAAGTTCGAGAAGAAGCCTTCTCAGAAGCAGGATAAGGAAGCTCAGCAGCATGACCAGCAGGGTAAGGACAAAGGCCGCAACAACAAGGGCAAACGCGAGCGTATCCACAAGAGCGGAGCCAACAAGGTTGATGTAAACAGCCAGAGTGGCAACGGTGGCGGCAACCAGGGCGGACGTCGCGGTGCGAACGCCGGCCGCGGCCGCAGCAAAGATTCCTTCAAGTTCGTGAAAGCCGAACTCGACGAGGAAGAGATCCAGAAACAGATCAAAGAGACCTACGCCCGCATGACCGAGGGCAAGGGTAAGACCAAGGGTGCCAAGCACCGTCGTGAGAAGCGCGACATGTTCGAGCAGAAGATGGAAGAAGAGCACCGTATGGAGATGGCTTCGAGCAATATCCTCAAGGTTACCGAGTTCGTGACCGTCAACGACCTGGCGATCCTCATGAACAACACTCCGGTGACCAAGGTAATCGAAGCCTGCATGAACCTCGGACTTATGGTGTCCATCAACCAGCGTCTCGACGCCGAGGCCCTCGTGCTCGTGGCAGAGGAGTTTGGTTACAAGATCGAATTCGTGGATGCCGACACCCAGGGCAGCATAGCACAGGAAGAAGACAAACCCGAACAGCTTGTGGAACGTCCGCCTATAATCACTGTCATGGGTCACGTCGACCATGGTAAGACGTCTCTGCTGGACTACATCCGCAAGACCAACGTAATCGCCGGTGAGGCGGGCGGTATCACCCAGCACATCGGCGCCTACAACGTGGAGCTTCCTGACGGCCGCCATATCACCTTCCTCGACACCCCGGGTCACGAAGCCTTCACCGCCATGCGTGCCCGCGGCGCCAAGATCACCGACATCGCCATCATCATCGTGGCTGCCGACGACGCCGTGATGCCTCAGACAATCGAGGCCATCAACCACGCGCAGGCCGCAGGCGTGCCGATGGTGTTCGCCATCAACAAGATTGACAAACCGGGCGCAAACCCCGAGAAGATAAAGGAACAGCTTGCCGGCATGAACATCCTCGTGGAGGACTGGGGCGGCAAGTACCAGTGCCAGGAAATATCTGCCAAGAAAGGTATCAACGTCGACAAGCTGCTCGACAAGGTGCTGCTCGAGGCCGATATGCTCGAACTCAAGGCCAATCCGAACAAGAATGCCGTCGGAAGCGTCATCGAGTCGTCTCTTGACAAGGGCCGCGGTTATCTTGCGACCATAATGGTCCAGGGAGGTACGCTGCATGTGGGCGACGTGATGCTCAGCGGTTGCTATTCCGGCAAGGTAAAGGCAATGTTCAACGAAAGGGGACAGAAGATCGACGCCGCAGGTCCTTCTACACCTGTGTCAGTGCTCGGTCTTAACGGCGCTCCCACCGCAGGTGACAACTTCAACGTGCTGGACGACGAGAAAGAGGCCAAGGACATCGCAAACAAGCGCGAGCAGCTCATCCGCATCCAGGGCATCAAGACTACCCAGCACATCACCCTCGAGGAAATCGGCCGCCGTATCGCGATCGGAAACTTCAAGGAGCTCAACATCGTGCTCAAGGCCGATGTGGACGGTTCTATCGAAGCCCTCACCGACTCTCTCATCAAACTGTCTACCGAGGAGGTCAAGGTGAACGTAATCCACCGTGCAGTCGGCGCAATCTCCGAGAGCGACGTGCTGCTGGCCGCCGCTTCCAACGCCATCATCATCGGTTTCCAGGTGCGTCCTAGCGCCAACGCCCGCAAGATGGCCGAGAAGGAAGGCATCGAGATCCGTCTCTACTCAGTAATCTACGACGCCATCAACGAAGTCAAGGATGGTATCGAGGGTATGCTTGCTCCTGAGGAGAAAGAAGAGATTACTGCTACCGCCGAGGTTCTCGAGACCTTCAAGATCTCGAAGGTCGGCACCATCGCAGGATGTATGGTCCGCGACGGCAAGCTGGTACGTGCCGCCAAGGTACGCGTCATCAGGGACGGTATCGTGGTCTATACCGGCGTCCTCGGATCGCTCAAGCGCTTCAAGGATGACGTCAAGGAAGTGGCCTCAGGATTTGACTGCGGTCTCAACATAGAAGGATACAACGACATCAAGATCGGCGACATGATTGAGTCATACACAATCGTCGAGGTCAAGAGAAAACTGTAATAATACTAAGATGAAAAGATTGAAGGTTAAGGAACTCCTTGCACTGGAACCCGGCTGCGATGTGCTTGCCAAGGGTTGGGTAAGGACAAAAAGAGGAAACAAGAACGTATCGTTCATCGCTCTCAACGATGGATCGACCATAAACAACATACAGATAGTCTGCGACGCCGTTAAGTTTGACGAAGAGCTGATGAAGCAGATCGGCACCGGCGCCTGCATAGCTGTCAAAGGCCGTCTGGTGGCTTCGATGGGCAGCGGACAGGCAGTAGAGATCCAGGCTGACGAAATCGAGGTCTACGGCACTGCCGACGCCACCTATCCTCTCCAGAAGAAAGGCCACAGCATGGAATTCCTCCGTGAGATAGCCCACCTGCGCCCCCGCACCAACACTTTCGGCGCCGTGCTGAGAATCCGCCACGCAATGGCTTTCGCCATCCACGATTTCTTCAACAGCAAGGGCTTCTGCTATCTGCACACCCCGCTCATCACTGCCAGTGATGCGGAAGGTGCAGGCGCTATGTTCCAGGTGACTACTCTCGACCTGGACAATGTGCCCAAGACCGAAGACGGAAAGGTGGATTTCTCATCAGATTTCTTCGGACGCCAGACTTCCCTCACCGTGAGCGGACAGCTGGAGGGTGAGCTCGGAGCCATGGCTCTCGGCGATATATACACCTTCGGCCCGACTTTCCGTGCTGAGAATTCAAATACCCCGAGGCACCTGGCAGAGTTCTGGATGATCGAGCCTGAGATGGCATTCTACGACATCAAGGACAACATGGACCTCGCAGAGGAGTTCATCAAACACTGCGTCCGCTACGCTCTTGACAACTGCGCCGACGACATCAAGTTCCTCAACGACATGTTCGACAAGGAGCTTATCGCACGTCTGCAGGGCGTCCTCAAGGACAGCTTCGTAAGGCTGACCTATACCGAAGGTATCAAGATCCTCGAAGACGCCGTGGCCAACAAGGGCGTCAAGTTCGAATATCCGGTAGGCTGGGGCATAGACCTCCAGAGCGAGCACGAGAGGTATCTCGTAGAGCAGCATTTCCGCAAGCCGGTTATCCTCACCGACTATCCGAAGGAGATCAAAGCCTTCTACATGAAGATGAACGACGACGGCAAGACCGTCCGCGCCATGGACGTCCTCTTCCCGAAGATCGGCGAGATAATCGGAGGTTCGCAGCGTGAGGAATCTCTCGAGAAGCTCGAGAAGGTAATCGCCGACCGCAAGATGGACACCCGCAACCTGTGGTGGTATCTCGACACCCGCCGCTTCGGTACAGCGCCTCACAGCGGTTTTGGCCTTGGATTTGAGAGACTGCTCATGTTCGTGACGGGAATGACCAACATCCGCGACGTGATCCCGTTCCCGCGCACCCCTAAGAACGCTGAATTTTAAATTATAACGATATGCTCATAATTGGTATAGCCGGCGGTTCCGGTTCTGGCAAGACTACAGTCGTCAGCAGGATCCAGGAAGCTTTCCGCGACCGTGTGGTCGTGATTCCCGAGGATTCATACTACAAGGACAACGGAGATCTTCCCGAAGAAGAAAAAAGGAGGATGAACTTCGACCATCCCGATGCGATCGATTTTGCCCTGCTGACCGACCACATCAAACAGATCCGTGCCGGCAAAGCCATTGAGCAGCCTGTTTATTCATATATCACCTGCGGACGTTCCAAGACTGAGACAGTGCACGTCGAGCCCGCAGAAGTGATAATTGTCGAAGGCATCCTGGCTTTCTGCCACAAGGAGCTGGTGGACCAGATGGACATAAAGATTTTCGTGGATGCCGACGACGACGACCGTTTCATGCGCATCCTCGTCCGCGACATAGCGTCACGCGGCAAGGATGTCGAGTGGGTGATAGAGAGGTATACCAATACCGTCAAGCCCATGTATCTGCAGTTCATCGCACCGAGCAAGCGTGAAGCCGACATCATAATCCCTCAGGGAGGTCACAACCAGGTGGCCATCGATATGTTGCTGGCCAGGATAGAGAAAGCCCTCGGCCCCGTAAACCGTGTCTGATCCTGCCCATAAGAAGACAAGCAAGGTAGGACTTTATTCTACCTTGATTTTCCATTTGTCTCTGGTCATCATCCTTCTGATAGCATCTATCGGCGGGGTGATCGGCAAGGAGAATACCTTCGTACTGGATTTTACCAAGCAGGAGCAGCTGGAGAAGGAGAGAGAGGTGGAGGAGCTCAGGCAGCTCGTCAGCGAGGAGGTGGACAATCTGATCGCCATGGCGAGGACCAACCCCAACAGCAACGTCCGCAACGTGGCAGTCGACGCCAATGAACGCCTGCGTGACGACCGTCATTCCAATCCGGCCCAGGTATATGACGACGCACGCCAGCTGCAGAGGAGCATCGAGGCTGCGGCGGAGCGCTCTAAGCAGCTTGACGCGGAAGATGCAGAAAATTTCGCTGATCCCGATGTCAAGCCTGTCAACGACAAGAAAGACAACACTCCCGCATATTCAGGCCCGTCTGTAATATCTTACGACCTGAAAGACCGCAAGGCCCAGAGCTTGCCCGTGCCGGCATACAGGGGCTATGGCGGAGGAGATGTGAGCGTTAAGATATACGTCAACAAGAGCGGCCGCGTGATCAAGGCGGAAGTGATCGAAAGCGTCTCTGCCACCGACCCTTCGCTGAGGGAATTCGCCGAGGCGGCTGCAAGACGCTCCCGTTTCTCATCTTCTACTACAGCTCCGGATCCTCAGATAGGAAGTATAGTCTACCGCTTCGTAAGACAATAATCCAAAATAATTGTCGCAAAGGCTGGTAATTCTCAAAATTGTTTTATATTTGCATTCCAATCCGCTCGATTCGTCTAACGGTTAGGACAAGAGATTCTCAATCTCTAAATAGGAGTTCGATTCTCCTATCGAGTACAAATGAAACTGCTTGCGGGCAGTTTTTTTTATAAAACACACTACCAATGACACAGAAAAGGCGCGTAAGGGTACGTTTCGCCCCCAGTCCTACAGGTCCGCTGCATATAGGCGGAGTCCGTACAGCTCTCTATAATTATCTTTTCGCACGCCATGAAGGCGGCGACATGATCCTCCGTATCGAAGACACCGATTCCCAGCGTTTCGTCCCGGGAGCCGAGGATTATATAATGGAAGCCCTCGAATGGTGCGGCATCAAGCTGGACGAAGGCATCCGCGAAGGTGGCCCCCACGCTCCGTATCGTCAGAGCGAGAGGAAAGAGATATATCTCAAATATGCCCTTCAGCTCGTAGAGAGCGGCAACGCCTATTATGCTTTCGACACCGCTGAAGAGCTCGACGCCCTCCGCAAGGAAGCCGAGAGCCAGGGCCGCAGCTTCTCGTACGACGCCAAGGTTCGCGGCAGCCTCAACAACTCGCTGTCTCTGCCCGCCGACGAGGTGAAGGCCCGTCTGGAGAGCGGCGCCCACTGGGTGATCCGTTTCAAGATGCCCGAGAACGAGAATGTGGAGATGGACGACCTCATCCGTGGCCATATCACCATCAACACTTCTACCCTCGACGACAAGGTGCTCTACAAGTCAGCCGACAGCCTGCCCACATACCATCTGGCCAACATAGTAGACGACCATCTGATGGAAGTCAGCCATGTGATCAGGGGAGAAGAGTGGCTGCCCTCGCTGCCTCTGCACTATCTCCTTTACAGGGCTTTCGGTTGGACCGACACCCAGCCGCAGTTCGCACACCTCCCTCTGCTGCTCAAGCCGCAGGGGCAGGGCAAGCTCAGCAAGCGTGACGGTGACAAGTTCGGCTTCCCGGTGTTCCCTCTGGAGTGGCACTCTGCCGAAGGTGAGAAGTCAATCGGCTACAGGGAGGAAGGTTATCTTCCCCAGGCGTTCATCAACATGCTGGCCCTTCTGGGCTGGAACCCTGGCACCGAGCAGGAAATCTTCTCTATGGACGAACTCATCGAGGCCTTCTCGCTTGAGAAGGTGAGCAAGTCAGGCGCCCGCTTCAACCAGGACAAGGCCAAGTGGTTCAATCAGCAGTATATCCGTAACAGCAGTGACGAGTTCCTCGGCGCCCAGCTGAAAGGCATGCTTGCCGAGCGCGGCATAGAAGTTACCGTTGAGCGCGCTGCCGAGGCAGTGGCTCTCATCAAGGAAAGGGCCGTCCTGCTGAAAGACCTGCTCCCTCTGACCCTCTATATGTTCGAGGCTCCGAAGAGCTACGATGAGAAGTCAGTGGCCAAGTTCTGGAAGGCCGAAGACGTGGAGAGGTTTAAGACCCTGCGCGAGAAATTCGCCGGCCTGGAAACAATCTCAGTAGCCGAAACTGAGCCTTTCATCTGCCAGTGGGCCGTCGACAACGGCTTCCCTCTGGGACGCATGATGAACGGCCTGCGTCTGGCAGTCCTCGGCATCAGCCAGGGCCCCAGCATCTTCGCCATCTGCGAATTCATCGGCAAGGAGGAGACCCTCGCCAGGATGGACGCGGCGCTAGCGGCGCTGGGCTGTCCCGAAGAGTAATAAAAAAGCCGGCTGGATTCCAGCCGGCTTTTTTAATTATAGGATTAAAGAGTTCTATCTTGCACCATACATGATCTTCAAAGCTGAGCAGCGACGCAGCTCTTGCTTTATGTCGGTGATGATACCCATGCGGGTGTCCTCGTCAGCCTTGATTGAAACGGTCATGAACGGACGGTCTGACTCGCTCAGATTCTCACGCTCGGCAGCGATGAAGTCACGGATCTCATCGATGGTGCGGAAAGAGTCGTTGAGCTGGATACGGCTGTCAGTACCATATTTGCCCTGATACTGGTTCAGCGGAGTACCTACATAGATGTAAGAAGCCAGGTCTTTTCTTTCGAGCTTGATGATCTCTGAAGCCTGCGGAAGGGTAACCTTCACCATGCGGTCGGTCTGACGCATGCTGGTAGACACCATGAAGAACATCAGGATCATGAATACGATATCAGGAAGGGACGCCGTGCTGATAGCAGGAAGTCCGCCTTTGCCTTTTCTAGAAAATTTTGCCATACTGATACTCCTTATTTTTTAGTAACATCCTTAGGTTCTGCTTCTGAGATGTTCTGCGGGATGCACTCGCGGCAGATCTGCTGCTGCTCTTCGCTGAGCTTCACATACTTCTTGCCGAAGTTCTGCATTGCGAAATCATCACGGATTTCATTGACGGCGCGTACGAGCTCGTTCTGTACTTCGATGTACTTGCTGTAGGTCGTACCACGGTCGTTCTGTAGTGAAATCACACCCTTTGAAACAGGATACTGTCCAAAGCCTTCGATATCCTTAACTTCCTTCTCGGGAAGGTTCGGGTCGTCGGTGGGGTTGGTAAGGAATTCAACTATCTTATCTTTCAGCTGGCTGATATCTATTGCCTCGTTACCTGCGAAGATACGGTCGTTCATATTGATTCTCACAATAATGATGTTACGACGGTTGACTTTCTGGTCCTCAACTTTCTGATCTTCGGCTGGCATAGGAGGAAGACGACGCGAAAGGCCCTTTTCCTGGTCCATAGTAGTAACCATGAGGAAGAATATCAATACCATGAAAGATATGTCCGCCATAGAACTACCATTAATTTCGGGAGTCTTTTTGCTTGCCATGTTGATTGTTTGTTTTTAACGATTGGTAATAGCGTTTTTGATCACTGACCAGAGAAGGGCGAGGATTGCTGCACCGCCGAGGATGTAGGTCAATATCAAAGCAGCATCACTGAATTTAGATACGCCTTCTGTGTAGTCTACTGAAGTGTTGACCGGGCCGCCCTTAGCAAGAACGTAAGAGATGCCTACCAGCACTGCGATGCCGACAAGAAGGAGGACGAAATTGATGATGCCTCTCTTTGAGCTGAAGATCTGGATCAACTGGAAGATTACCAGAAGAACGAGAGCTACGAAGAAGAGAGCATAAGTCCAATAGAGATATGTATTGACTATCGGATCGGATGCTGTATCATGAGGAGATGTGAAGAACACCACCAGAAGAACAGCAGAAATACCTAGAAGTATTAATTCTAAGATTCGAGCCAATTTCATGATATACTATTTTTGATATTTAACTACGAGGTCAACGAGTGAGATTGAAGCATCTTCCATTGAGCTGGTGATGGTGTCAATCTTAGATACGAGATAGTTGTAGAACAATTGAAGGATGATAGCGACGATCAAACCACCTACGGTAGTGATCAAAGCGACTTTCATACCACCAGCGACGAGTGCCGGAGAGATATCACCTGCAACCTCGATGGCATCGAAGGCCTGGATCAGACCGATCACAGTACCCATGAATCCCAACATAGGAGCGATACCGATGAACAATGAAATCCAGGTAAGACCGTTCTCGAGTTTGGCCATCTGGACTGAACCGTAAGAAACGACAGCTTTTTCAACGTTTTCAACACCCTGGTCCATGCGGAGGAGACCCTGATAGAAGATGCTTGCTACAGGGCCGCGGGTATTGCGGCAAACTTCTTTAGCTGCTTCAACGTCACCCTTTGAGAGAGCCTCTTCAACGCTGTTGAGGAGTTTCTTGTTGTTGGTCTGGGCGAGGCTGAGAGTGATGATTCTTTCAATAGCGATAGCAAGACCGAAGATAAGGCACAACAGAACTGTTGCCATGAAGCCGGCGCCACCTTCGATGAATTTAGCTTTCAGAGCCTGATGGAGAGGTTGGTCACTTTTAGCTGCGGCGAAAGGATTTGCAGCATCGTCAGAAGCAGAAGTAACGACTTCTGTAGCGCTAGCCGGTTCATCTTGAGCAGTTGCCTGGATGTTAGCAGAGAGCATCAGAGCACCTGCTACCACCAAAAACATGAAAAATTTTTTCATAGGTTTTTTAATTAATTATTAAACAATGTATTAAATAGTTTTTTAGTTTCTTTTTTTACGCCCAGGTACATTTTGGGCTATAAATTACCGTGCAATTTAATATTTATTTTTGAAAAACTATTGATTTTTCGAAAATTCTCCTCTAATGTTTTCGGACATCTTTTCCTTGACGGTTTCGTTGTCATCGTATTTGCCGAGCAGGTAGTAAAGTTTGGTCAAGGCACTCTCGAAAGTTGAATCATAGGCACTTATGACCCCTATCTTCTTCAAGGTGATGCCGGTCGCGTATGCATCCATGTCGACACTTCCCGCAGCGCACTGGGTCACGTTTACCACTATGGTTCCGGCTTCTACGGCCTTGCGGAGGCGTTCCAGAAGCCACGGACGGCCGGGAGCGTTGCCGCAGCCGAAGGTTTCGATGACGATGGCCCTCATACCCTTCATCGACAGGACGCCGTCCACATACTGGGGCGACATGCCGGGGTACAGCTTGAGGGTTCCCACGCGGGTGTCGAGCTTTGTGCTTATGGAGAGCGGCCGTCCCCATGCTGCAGGATGGCGGACCGCCGACTCGTTGAAATTGATATGTATGCCGGCTTCGGCAAGCAGGGGATAGTTCGGCGACTTGAATGCGTTGAAATACTCCGCGCTGTATTTGTATGTGCGGTTGCCCCTGTAAAGCTCGTTGTCGAAGAATACGCAGACTTCAGGCACGTAGGGCCGGCCGTCGGGCCTTTCGGAAGCAGCTATCTCTATGGCGGAGATAAGGTTCTCCCGGCCGTCCGTGCGCAGCACGCCGATGGGCAGCTGGCTGCCGGTCAGAATCACCGGCTTCTCGAGATTCTCCAGCATGAAGCTCAGCATAGATGCCGTGAAGGCCATTGTGTCCGTGCCGTGGAGCACCACGAAGCCGTCATATCTTGAATAATTCTCCTTGATGAGCTCGGCCAGCTCCACCCAGAATTCCGGCCTGACGTCGGAAGAGTCGATGGCGGGGTCGAAGGAGTAGGCGTCTATGCTCAGGTTGAATTTCTTGAGTTCCGGCACTTCCTCGAGGATCTGGCCGAAGTTGAAAGGGACCAGCGCCATGCTTGCGCTGTCCTGCTTCATGCCGATGGTGCCTCCAGTGTATATAATCAGGACTTTTGTCATATTCCGAACATTGTTTGTGCGTTGTCAGTGGTGACGGCGTCGACCTCTTCGAAGGAAATGCCCTTGAGCTGGGCCAGCTTCTCGGCGGTATATCTGATATAGCCGCTCTCGTTGCGCTTGCCCCTGAAGGGAACAGGCGTCAGCCAGGGAGCGTCTGTCTCCAGCAGGATGTCCTCCAGCGGCACCTTGTCCATGAAGGCTGCCAGATGGGAGTTCTTGTAGGTGACTACGCCTCCCACGCCGATCTTGAAGCCGCCGTAATGCTTCTTTATGCGGCAGTATGTCTCATAGCTCCCGCTGAAGGCGTGGAACACGCCGCGAAGGGGCTTGTCCACCCGGTCGATGCAGTCGAAGATGTCTTCCGTCGAATCTCTGGAATGGATTATCACGGGCAGGTCGTGTTCCCAGGCATAGACAAGCTGGTCTTCGAACACGCGCTTCTGCTCTTCCAGGAATTCCTTGCTCCAGTGCTCGTCGAGGCCGATCTCTCCGATTGCCACGAATTCTCCCGGACGGTAGTTGTCCCATACGAACTGCAGTTCGTCTTTCCAGGTGGCTTCGACGGAGGTGGGGTGGAGGCCTATGGCCGGGAAGGCATATCCTTCCAGACGGCGGGCGCAGGCCATCATCCTGTCGTGGTAAGTCGAATCGATGCCCGGCATCACCATCTTTACCACGCCGGCATCCTTCGCCCGCTCCAGCACCTGGCTGAAGTCTTCGTCGTATGCCTCGTCGTATATATGTGAATGGGTGTCAATCATTGTAAAGCAATTCTTACAAATATACATATTTGTTCGTAGAAATGTGCTTGACGAGGCCCTCAATCTCCATCTCCAGCAGCAGGTACGAAGTCTGGGAGATGCCGTAAGAACAGCTGGCGGCGATGCGGGCTGCATCCATCTCTCCGCACTGACGGAGGACCTTGAGTATTTCCTGCTTTTCGACAGGCAGGTTCGCCAGAATCGTCTGACGGCTCCTGTTGTCACTGTCGCCGGCTTCGGGATACCATCCAAGGTCCATGGAGATGTGCTCAGCGCTTCTGGCGAGCTGGGCCATGTTCTCGGCGATGAGCATGTTGCAGCCGGCATAACATTCATCCTCCAGCTTGCCCGGGAAGGTGAACACCTCCCTGTCGTAATTGAAGGCAGCCCTGGCGGTGACCAGGCTGCCGCCGTGGATGCGGGATTCCACAACTACAGTCGCGTCCGAGAGCCCGGCTATTATGCGGTTGCGGCTCAAAAAGTTGGAAGGGTAGGCCGGGGTGCCCGACCAGTATTCCGTCACTATGGAGCCCCTTTCTTCTATGCGCGGGGCGAGATTGCGGTTGGATGAAGGATAGACTATGTCCAGGCCGGTGGCGGTGACGGCGATGGTGTCCAGCCCGTAGCGGAGGGCGGCCTGGTGTGCCAGCGTGTCGATCCCGTATGCCATCCCGCTTACTATGACTGGTTTCACCTTCAGGGAAGACATGTGCTCCGCAATCTTGTCGCAGTACTTTCTGGCGTACGGGGTGCAGTGCCGCGTCCCGACTATGGAGAGGAATCTGGCGCCGTTCAGCTTGCGGCAGCCCCGCTTGAACAGCACCAGAGGCGCGTCGGCTGTCTGCGCCAGCCGGACCGGATAGGCCTCGTCTTCTATGGTCAGCACTTCCAGGCCTTCGCGCCTGCAGTATTCAAGTTCTTTCAAGGCTTCGTCGAGAGTCTCGCCCGAAGTCAGCTGGAGCACGGCTGCGTCCATCCCCGGCAGCAGCTGCGCCAGTTTCTTCCGGCCGGCATGGAAGATGTCGCTCGCGCAGCCGAAGTGCCGGATAAGACAATGGGCAATCTTCCAGTTGCCGGTCATTATCTTGTTGAGCGCGGTGAGATAAAGCGTCTGGTTCATGATTTTTTTGCCGTAAGGTAAGGCAAGCAAATAGAAAAAAAGCGTCGGAACGACAATTCCGACGCTTTTTTACGATTACAGATACGTAAACGCGTTCCTGAAATCAGACGATCAGCATAGCGTCTCCGTAAGTGCCGAATTTATAGCCGTTTTCAATGGCTACATTGTATGCTTTCATCACATTCTCGTAACCGCCGAACGCTGCGACATTGATCAGCATGGTAGACCACGGCATGTGGAAGTTGGTGACCAGTGCGTCGGGAATTGCAAATTGATAAGGCGGGAATATGAATTTGTTTGTCCAGCCGTCGAAGGGTTTCACCTGTCTGGTGGTGGTGACTGAAGTCTCGAGGCCACGGAGAACGGTGATGCCGACCGAGAAAATCTTGTGACCGGCGTTCTTCGCGGCGTTTATCTTGTCGGCTTCCTTCTCTTCGATTATGAGCCTCTCGGAATCCATCTTGTGCTTGGAGAGGTCTTCCACATCTACGTTGTGGAAATGTGCGTTGCCCATGTGGAGGGTGATGAAAGCAGTCTCCACTCCTTTGATCTCCATCTTCTTGAACAGGATCTCGCTGAAATGCAGGCCTGCGGCAGGAGTCGCCACGGCGCCCTCGTGTTTTGCGTAGATGGTCTGGAAACGCTCTTTGTCGATCTCTTCGACTTCGGGACGGATTATCTTCGGAAGCGGCAGCTGACCCATCTTGAAGAGGGTGTCCTTGAACTCCTCGTAAGAGCCGTCGTAGAAGAAACGGAGGGTCCTTCCGCGGGATGTGGTGTTGTCGATCACCTCGGCCACCAGCGAATCGTCCTTGCCGAAATAGAGCTTGTTGCCTATGCGGATCTTTCTGGCAGGGTCTACCAGGACATCCCAGAGGCGCTGTTCCCTGTTGAGCTCCCTGAGCATGAAGACTTCTATCTCAGCTCCTGTCTTCTCCTTGTTGCCTTTGAGCCTGGCGGGGAAAACTTTGGTATCGTTGAAGACGCAAAGGTCGCCTTCTTCGCAGTAGTCTATGAAATCCTTGAAGATTCTGTGCTCTATCTCGCCTGTGTCCTTGTGCAGGACAAGCATCTTGCATTCATCGCGGAAATCTGACGGATATTTCGCCAGCAGGTCAAGAGAGAAGGGGTAGTTGAATTGAGATAACTTCATTATTTGCGTATAATTCGGGCATTCAAGGCGCAAAAGTATTAGATGAAGTTAAATATTCCAAAGAAATCGAGTTATTTATTTTAAAATCGCCTGAAGCCGTGCGTACAAGGCCGGTCAGGTGGGCGCCGCTGCCGAGTGCGAGACCAAGGTCCCGGGCAAGCGAGCGGATGTATGTCCCTTTGCTGCATCCGACGAGTATTTCCGCCCTGGGGCGCCCCGTGGGGCTGTCGGCCGCTTCTGTGAAATCCTGCAGCTCGATGCGGTCTATGGTTATAATCGAGCTTTTCAGTTCGACCTCTTCGCCGGCCCTGGCGAACTCGTATGCCCGCACCCCGCTTACCATCTTGGCTGAGAACACCGGCGGCACCTGTTCCTGCTCGCCCAGGAAGGTGGGCAGGATTTCTTCGATGCGACGGCGGTCTATATGGTCGAAGGGGAAGAATTCGTCGTAGTCTTTCTCGAGGTCGTAGGAAGGGGTGGTCGCTCCGAATTCGACTGTGGCCAGATATTCCTTGCGGTGGGCCTGCAGGCTTTCGGATATCTTGGTGGCCTTGCCGACGCAAATCACCAGGACCCCCGTCGCAAGGGGGTCCAGCGTGCCGGCATGGCCGACCTTCAGGTTTCTGAGGTGGTATGTCTTCTGGAGGAAGAACTTGATCTTGCGCACGACGTCGGCCGAAGTCCACCGATAAGGCTTGTCGAGGCATATAAGGATGCCGTCGGGATAATCCGCCGGATTGCCGACGGTACCCCTGAAGTCCTTGTCGATGAGCAAAGGGCTGCCCATTACCTGCAAGGGATCTTGTCGATGCGTCTCTGGTGCCTGCCGCCCTCGAAGGTGGCGTTCAGGTATGCGAGTATTATCTCCCTGGCCAGCTCCTCGCTGATGAAGCGTGCGGGCAGGGTGATTATGTTGGCATTGTTGTGCTGTTTTGCCAGGGCAGCGATCTCGGGGATCCAGCAGAGAGCGTCGCGGATGCCCTGATGTTTGTTCAGGGTCATGGAGATGCCGTTGCCGGAGCCGCACATGGCGATACCGAAGTCGACCTTGCCTTCCTCCACGGCTTCTGCCAGCGGATGAGCCGTGTCGGCATAGTCCATGCTTTCGGGAGAGTTAGTTCCGAAATCCTTGATCTTATATCCCAGTTCCTTGAGGAAAGGCTTCAGCTGCTCCTTGAGTTCAAAGCCTGCATGGTCGGAGGCCATGCCTATGGTCTGTTTCTTTGTCATATCTGTTGATTATCGTTAACTGACTGACGGGCGGCCTTCTGCTCCTTGAGCGTACGGTCGCGGCGGTAGTATGCCGCTTCGGCTTCGAGACGGGCGATTTCCTCGCCGCTGGACACTACGAGGGCAGGCTTGCCGGTGACTAGCTCCCTTCTGGTGACGGTGACTGTCTCAGTCGGCAGCAGCGGCATTCCGCCTCTGGTGTAGGTGATGCCGTCCTTCGGCATGTCTACAATTATTATATTGTCCTTGTTGATTATGTTCTCGTCGATGAACGGCAGCGTACCCATTGTGAATCCGGTGGCGATTATGGTAACGCTGATCTTGTCGCCCAGGCTGTCGTCCTTCACCACGCCGCGCTTGAAATTGCTGGTCTCGCCGGTGTAGCTCTTGATGTAATCCATTATCTGGGAGAGCTCCTCTGCGCGCAGGGCGTTGTTCTCCTCCGAGCTTGATGTGATGTTCACAAGGGCCCTGGTGGCTTCGGAAATGTCGTAGCCGTTGAGAAGGGGAGAGGTGAAAGCCATGTCGACGGCCTTGCGGCAGCGGTCGGGGCCGTTTGCCGTGCCTATTCCCATCAGCGCCATGCCGCTGTCCTTCATTACCTTCTTGACATCGGCGAAGTCGACGTTTATGACGCCGTGGCTGGTGATTATCTCGGCTATGCTGCGTACGGCGGTGGCGAGGACCTCATCGGCCTTGGGGAACGAGCGGAAGATGTCCAGCTTGCCATATACGTCGTATATCTTCTCGTTGTCGATAATCAGCAGCGAGTCCAGATATTTGTTGAGTTCCTTGATGCCTTCCTTGGCCCTGTAAAGGAATTCTGGACCTTCGTCACGGAAGGGAAGGGTCACCACTCCCACGGTCAGAAGGTTCTTCGATTTGGCCATTTCCGCGATCAGCGGAGCCGCTCCTGTGCCGGTGCCTCCGCCCATGCCGCAGGTGATGAACACCATCTCGGTGTCGTCAGAGAGAAGGCTCTCTATCTCTTCTTTCGACTCGACGGCGGCTTTGCGGCCCATCAGGGGGTCGGTGCCGCAGCCGAGACCCTTGGTGGTCATCGGACCGAGCTGGAGCTTGTGGGGGACAGGACTTGCGTTGAGGTGCTGGAAGTCGCTGTTGCAGACTACATAATCCACATCAGGAAGCTTCTGGTTGTACATGTAGGATACGGCATTCGTTCCGCCTCCGCCTACACCAATCACCTTTATTATGCTTTTCTTGGGTTGCCAGCTGTCAGGTATGAGAGTATCCATATTTGAAATGAATTATGCGTTGTTGTTGAATTGACCGTCGAACAGGCCGCCGAGCACGTCGGAGATAGAACTCTTCTCCTTGGGCTTGTCGGAACTCTGCGGCTTCGGATTCCTTCTGAAAAGACCTTTGCCGCCTTGCTGCTGGGGCTGCTGAGACTGTTTGGGCTGTTCGGCCTCGGGCTTCACTTCCTCGCCGAAGATGTTGGTGGCCGGGCCATTGTCAGGCAGCGGCACGTGGGCAGACAGGCGGGAAGTATCTATCTCGTCGAAGGCCACCATCATGGCGCCTGCTATCGAGGTAGCGTAGGTGTCGAAGATGCTTTCCTCAGAACTTTCGGTTATGTGGCCGCCGGCGTTGGCAAGGCGTACATTCCTTTCGAATATTGCCTTGGCCAGCTCGCGTATGTTCTCCATGTAGCAGGTGCCGCCGGTAAGCACTATTCCCGCCGGAATCTTATCCGCGAAGCCGGATTGCTCGATTATATATCTGGCGGCTTCGAAGATTTCGCTCAGACGGGCCTCGATTACCTGTGCGAGCAGAAGCAGGGGAACGTCTGTGCTGGCGCTGCCGCCGGTGCCCTGGATCACCAGTTTCTTGGTGTCGTTGACTCCGTCGGCCACGCAGGTGCCGAATTTTATCTTCACCAGCTCCGCCATCTCGGCAGTTATGCAGGCTACTGATTTTATGTCGTCGGTGATGCTCTGACCGGCGAAGGGGATGCATGCGCACTCGCGTACCGTGCCGTCCCTTACTATTACCAGGTCTGATGTTCCGCCGCCGATGTCCAGCAGGGCGACGCCGTTCTCGGATTCGTTCTCGTTAAGTGCGGCTGCAGCAGAACCGAGCGGGGATATTACAGTGTGGATGACGTTCAGGTTGGCATCTCTGAGCACTGCGTATTTGTCGCGCACCGACTGCTCCTTGCCGATCACGAGCAGGTAGTAGGCATCTATCCTGGTGCCGCGCATGCCCTCGGCTTCGTTGGGCGCGATGCCTATGCGGGCGTCTATGTCATATCCCTGAGGGATGGCCTTCAGCACCTTCTCGTCTGCGCCAACCTTGTATTTGACGGCCTCGTCGTTGAGGACTCTCAGCTCCTGATCCGTTATGAAGTCTTCCGGGCGCTTGCGGTCTCTCGAGACTTTTATCTGGATTGTGCGGATATAATGTCCCCAGAGGCAGAGCACGACATCATGAATGACGAATCCAACTTCCTCCTGGGCCATGGAAACGGCGGTGCGGAGCGCTTCAACGACCTTCTTTGTGTTCTCTACGTCTCCATGCCTGATCACCTTGCGCACCGGCACGGTGCAGTGCGCGATGACCTTGACGCCGAAGTCAGTGTTTTCTCCGACTGCTACGGCGACCTTGGTTGTGCATAATTCTACTACGGTCAGAAACTTGTTCATAATATCGGTTCTATTTGCAGATTATCTGGTTCTTGTACTTTATGTTCACTACTTTGTATTTAGCGCCCTCCTCCGTCGGCAGGATGGTCTTGTAGAATACGGCCATCTTCTCGAACTTGTCGTCAAGGTCGGTGGCGGCGCCGAAGAGGATGTGGAAGGGCCTCTTGCGCAGGTACAACGTCATGTTGCCGTCTTTCGCCACCTCGATCTGCTCGATCTCGTCGCTCCAGTAGGCGTTGTTGCGTATCTTTTCGGTGAAGGTCAGCATGCCGCCCAGCCATTCTGCCGCTTCGGTGCCTTCAGTCGGGCCGGTCTGCAGCTGCACCGGCAGGTGGCCGGTGACTACGGGAAGGTCGAGGGCTTTAGCTCCAGCCACCGGCAGCAGGTAGGCGCTCCTGTCGCAGTAGAAGTCTCCGCTGTCGGCCTTGATGCGGAGGACGGGTTCCCTCTGGGTAACTACAACATTCAGCACGTCAGGATAGCATGTGTAGACCTCGGCGGTCGACAGCACTCCGGACTGCGTAAGGCTCTGTTCTATCCCGAAAGTGTTGATGTCGGAGAGCTTCATGCCTATCGCGCTGTCCGCCACCATCTGTCTTATCTCTGGAACTGTTATGAAATTCTTGTAGAGACTGTCCTGTATGGTTATGTCGATCCTGCTGCATGTCATCGTGGGGGCCTGCTTCGCTTCGAGACGCGACACGAAGAAGAAGTAGGCGCCGAAGATGGCAGCTACGACCGCACAGAACAATATCGCAAGAATCTTCTTAAACATTCGACATGTATTCTTCAAATGATTTGACGAAACGGTCTATGTCGCCGGCGCCGAAGGTCACCAGCACGTCTACATCCTTGCCGGCGACGGTTTTCATCAGTTCTTCCTTGCTTACTATCATCTTGTCGCCGATGGTTACCTTGTCGAGGATCATCTCGCTGTTGACGCCTTCAATGGGCTCTTCCCTTGCGGGATAGATGGGCAGCATGATGAGGGAGTCGAGCCCGCTCAGCGCCGCCGCGAAGTCGTCGGCGAAGTCTCTGGTGCGGGTATAGAGGTGCGGCTGGAATATGCCGGTGATCTTCCTTCCCGGGAAGATATCTCTGATTGACGATATGGCAGCCCTGATCTCGTTGGGGTGATGGGCGTAATCGTCGACGTATGCATGCTTATCGCTGCTGAAGTGGATGTCGATCCTTCTTTCGACACCCTGGAACGAGGCCAGGGCGTTCTTGATGATCCTGGGGGCGATTCCGTGGCTCAGGGCGGCGGCAGATGCGGCCACGGCGTTCTCCACGTTGACCCAGCCGGGGATGCCCACTGTGCAGTGCTCTATCTTGCCGCCGGGATAGTTCAGAGTGAAATCAAAGCGTCCGAACGGCAGGGGTTTTATGTCACTCGCGTAGAAATCGCAGGGAGTGTCGAACGAATACCTCAGTACTTTTGCCTTTACTCTTTCTGTAGGCATCGGGACACCGTTCTTAAGGATCAGGGTTCCGCCAGCTACTATCTGGGATGCGAACTGCTCGAAGGCGTCCATCACGCTCTGATAGTCTCCGTAGATGTCCAGATGGTCGGCGTCTATGGCAGTGATGACGGCAACAAGGGGGTGGAGCTGCAGGAAGGAGCGGTCGAACTCGTCGGCTTCCACTACTATGTCGTCGGAATGCGACAGAAGCAGGTTGGTGTGGTAATTCTTTGAAATTCCTCCGAGAAATGCGCTGCACCCGTCTTCACCACAGGTAAGGATATGGGCCAGCAGGGTGCTGGTCGTGGTCTTGCCGTGGGTGCCGGCGACAGCCAGGCAGTCCTTGCCGGCAGTTATCTGCCCGAGCGCTTTCGAGCGCTTGCATATAGCATATCCCTTCTCACGGATATACTTGAATTCTTCCAGGTCTTCCGGGATTGCCGGAGTATAGATAACAAAGGTATTGTCGATGTCGAAGGGGATGAGGTCGGGCCTGTCTTCGTAATGGACCTCGATGCCCTCCTGCTCAAGCTTGGCAGTCAGGGGAGAAGGCGTGCGGTCATAACCGGACACATTCCTTCCGTCGTGCTTGAAATATCTGGCTATGGCACTCATTCCGATGCCGCCGATACCGAGAAAATAATAGTTGTCGTACATCTTCTAATCTTTCTTAATCATTTCCAGCACCATCTGTGCTATCCTGTCTGCCGCGTCCTTCTTGCCCAGACGGAGGATGTTGCGCTCCATCGCGGCTATCTTGTCGCTGTCTTTAAGCAGCGCTTCGGCAGTGTCCATAAGTTTTTCCCGCGCCTCGCTGTCGAGCACCATCATGGCCGCGTCCTTCTCCACGAGGGCCATCGCGTTGTGCCTCTGGTGGTCTTCGGCAACATTCGGCGAAGGTACGAATATGGTTGCTTTTCCGGCAACACAAAGTTCCGAAATAGTGCCTGCGCCCGCCCTTGAAATCAGTATGTCGGCCACTGCGTAGGCAAGGTCCATCCTCTTGATGAAATCCAGGTTCACCACGTTGGCCGGCTTGTGCTGTGCCATGAAGGCTGCGACGCTGTCGCTGTAGTATTTACCATTCTGCCAGAGCACCTGGTAGTCAGCTTTTGCGCTCTTTTCCACGATCCATTTCTTCATCGTGTCGTTGAGAGTGGCTGCGCCAAGGCTGCCGCCCACTACGAAGATGGTCTTCTTGCCGGGGTCGAGCCCGTAGAACTTGTACCCTTCGGCCCTCTGCTCCGCCGTGGCGGGGGAGATGTCCTGCCTTATGGGGTTCCCGGTGAAGACTATCTTGTCGGCCGGGAAGAATTTGTCCATGTTGTCGTAGGCCACGCAGATCTTGCCGACGCGCTTGCCGAGGATCTTGTTGGTGAGGCCTGCGTATGAGTTCTGTTCCTGGATCAGGCAGGGTATTTTCTTCTTAGAAGCCGCCCAGAGTACCGGGGCGCTGGCATATCCGCCTACACCCACCACCACGTCCGGATTGAAATCAGTTATTATGTCGCCGGCCTTTCGGATGCTCTTCGCAACCTTGAAAGGCAGTGCCAGATTGTCGAGCGAAATGGTACGCCTCAGTCCGGCCACCGGCAGGCCCACTATCTTGTAGCCTGCCGCGGGCACGCGCTCCATCTCCATCCTGCCCAGCGCACCTACGAACAGTATCTCGCAGTCAGGCTCGATGCGCCTCAGCGCGTCTGCAATCGATACCGCAGGGAATATATGGCCCCCTGTGCCGCCTCCGCTAATTATTATCCTGCTCATCGTCGTCGTTTTCTTTTATTACTGTTTGTTCGTCTTCGTCAATGAGGTCTACCTTCTTCTGCTCCTCGAGCTGCTTGTCGATGGTGCGGCTCACGGACAGTATCATGCCCACAGCGCCTGAAAGCACCAGATATGCCGTACCTCCGTGGCTTATCAGAGGCAGGGTGTGGCCGGTGATGGGCAGCAGTCGCACATTGACCAGTATATGCAGGAATGCCTGCGTGGTGATGAGGAAGGCCAGGCCCAGCACCAGGGCCTGTGAGAAAGGTGCCGTACATTTCCTCGCTATCGATATGCACCTGAACAGGAATATCAGGTACAGGGCTATCACAAGTATTCCGCCAATCAGGCCGTATTCCTCGACTATGATAGAGAAGATGAAGTCGGAAAAGGCCATTGAAAGCGTGAAGCGCTGCGTGCTGTGGCCGGCTCCCTTGCCGAAGATGCCGCCTTCCGCGATGGCTATCTTGGCGTTTTCGCTCTGACGGTTCTCGTTGTCTATCTTGGCCAGCTGTGCGGGAGTCAGCTTTGACAGGTCCAGAGTGGTGTCGCTGTCGCTGCTCGCGAAGCTCTTGATGCGGTTCTCCACAGTAGCCAGACGGTTGAATATGCCGACTTCGTTGGCTTTCTCGCCGAACAGGCCGAGAGTGAGGTGGTACAATCCGAACAGCAGGCCCACCAGCGCCACCGCTCCGCCTATGGTCAGAAGCAGATGTGTGCCTTTGATCTCCATGAAGTACATTATCATGAAGCTCACCACGGCAATCAGCAGGGCAGAGGAGAAGCTGTTGGGGACAATCAGGATGCAGACTATCAATATCCACATGAGCAGTTTCAGGAAGTAATCCTTGAAGCGGTCCATGTTGTCGGAGTACTTCTCGATGACCCATGCTATGAACAGCACCGTGCCTACCTTCACGAATTCAAACACCTGGAGAGTGCGCCCCGCTATCTTAAGGCCTCTGACCGCGCCGTTGGTCTCGGCCCGCAGGCCCGGGACGAAGAGCATCAGCAGCATCAGCAGGGAGATGCCGAACGCTATCGGCGCCACCTTGCGGTACACTCCTATGTTGAGGAAATAGCAGAACAGAAGAGCCGCGCAGCCCATGGCTATGGACTTGAGCTGTTCAAAGAGGACGTTGGTCTTCTCTATGCCGGAGCTGCCGCCGCGGGCAAGGAAGGACCCGGATGAAAACACTGCGATGAGTGAAATCATCCATAGAAGGATCACTATGAACCAGATGATCTTGTCCCCTTTGATGAAGTTCTTCATGTTACTGTCCTAGAGTTTTCTTACGGCATCCTTGAACTGGCGGCCGCGGTCTTCATAGTTCTTGAACAGGTCGAAGCTTGCGCAGCAGGGCGACAGCAGCACTGTGTCGCCGGGCTTTGCCAGTTTGGACGCAGCCTGCACGGCCTCTTCGGCAGACAGGGTGTCAACCATAACGTCGACCTTGTCCTCGAAGCACTCGTGGATCTTGCGGTTGTCGACGCCCAGGCACACTATGGCGCGGACTTTCTTCATGACGAGGTCATAGATGGCGGAATAGTCGTTGCCCTTGTCGGTGCCGCCGAGGATCAGGACCACGGGGGTCTTCATGCTCTCGAGGGCGTACCAGGTAGAGTTCACGTTGGTGGCCTTGGAGTCGTTGATGTACATCACGTCCTTTATCGACAGCACCCTCTCGAGCCTGTGCTCCACTCCGGTGAAGGAGCTGAGGGCTTCGCGGATGACGCTGTTGCTTATGTTCATTATCTTACCGGTGAGGGCGGCAGCCATGGAGTTGTACACGTTGTGCCTGCCTTCGATGCGGAGCTCGTTGATGTCCATCTCGTACGAGCTGTCGCCGTAGTGTACGACCATAATGTTGTCGTTGAGGAAAGCACCTTCGTCAACCTCTTCTGTCTGGGTGATAGGCAGCTGCTTGGCTTTCACCACTATCTTCTGCAGGGCGCCTACGGTGACTTCGTCGTCAGAGCAGAAGATGAAACAGTCGTCTGCCGACATGTTCTGCGTGATACGGAACTTGGCGTTTATGTAGTTCTGCATGTCGTGGCCGTAGCGGTCGAGGTGGTCCGGAGTGATGTTGAGCAGCACAGCTATGTCGGCCTTGAAGTCATACATGCCGTCCAGCTGGAAGCTGCTGATTTCGAGGACGTAGATGTCGTGGTGCTCGGTCGCTACCTGGAGGGCGTAGCTCTTGCCGATGTTGCCTCCGAGGCCAGCGTCCATGCCGGCTTTCTGCAGCAGGTAGTAGATAAGCGTCGTGGTAGTGGTCTTGCCGTTGCTGCCGGTGATGCAGATTTTCTTGGAGTTGTCATACCTTCCGGCGAATTCGATCTCCGAGATTACGTCTATGCCTCTTGCGTAGGCTTCCTTCACCAGCGGAGCCGTTTCGGGGATGCCCGGGCTCTTGATTATGCATGAAGCGTTCAAGATCTTTTCCGGAGTGTGGCCGCCTTCCTCATATTCGATGCCGTACTGGTCCAGCATGCTCTTGTGGGTTTCCCCGATGCGGGCCATGTCTGAGAGGAAAACTTCGAAACCTTTAACTTTTGCAAGAACTGCGGCGCCTGTGCCGCTTTCGCCTCCACCTAAAACTACGATTCTGTCCATATCGTCTACCTGATTTTAAGGGTGATTATTGTAAGAACTGCCAGCATTATCGACACGATGTAGAAACGCATCACAATCTTGGCTTCGGGATGCGCGATTACCGGTTTCTTTATGGCAGCTTCAACGTTTTCTTTCTGGAAGTGGTGGTGCAGAGGAGCCATCTTGAAAATCCTGCGTCCCGCACCGTATTTTTTCTTCGTGTATTTGAAGTAGTATCTCTGGATGATGACCGACAGGCTCTCGACCAGGAAGATGCCGCAGAGGATGGGGAGCAGCAGCTCCTTGCGGATTAGCACGGCGCAGACGCCGATGATGCCGCCCAGGGTGAGGCTTCCGGTGTCGCCCATGAATACCTGGGCAGGGTAGGAATTGTACCACAGGAAGCCGAGCAGCGCTCCCACCAGCGTCATCATGAACACGGCTATGTCACCGCTGTTCTCCATGTACATTATATTGAAATAGTCCGCGTATCCCACGTGGCCGGAGACGTAGGCCAGTATGCCCAGGGTGACTCCGACTATGGCGCAGACTCCGGTGGCCAGACCGTCCATTCCGTCCGTGAGGTTGGACCCGTTGGAACATCCGGTTATGATGAAAATGATGACCAGGATGTAAAGTATCTTGGTGAAGATATCTCCTACCTTCCCCTTGAAGGGGCTGAGCCATGCATAGTTGAATTCATTGTTCTTGACGAAGGGGATAGTCGTCATGATTGCATTCGATTCGAAGGCATCCGATGATTCGACGGCGGGGACTTCGTCGATGGTCTGTACGGCAGCCTCGGGCGCTTTGACGGCATTGCCCTCCCTGAAGGCCAGGCTCTCGTCGAAGCAGAGCGCAAGACCTACCACCAGTCCAAGGATCACCTGTCCGGCAATCTTGACTCTGCCGTTGAGGCCGTCCTTGTTATGCTTGAATACCTTTATATAATCGTCCATGAATCCGAGGAATCCGAGCCATACCGTGGTGAAGATCAGCAGCAGGGTGTTGGTGTTCGTCAGGTCTCCGAAAAGAAGGATGGGGATCAGCAGCGACACTATTATTATGACTCCGCCCATCGTGGGAGTGCCTTTCTTTGCCAGCTGGCCTTCGAGGCCGAGATTGCGGATCTCTTCGCCGATCTGCTTCTTCTGCAGCAGGGCGATTGTCTTCTTTCCGGCGAAGAGGGCGATGAGGATGGCCGTGATGGTGCCGAAGATGCCCCTCACGGAAATGTACTGCATCAGTCCGATTCCCGGAAAATGGGTTCCTTGTTCCCTGAGAAATTCAAAAAGGTGGTAAAGCATTGTCTGCCGTGGTTTAGTGTTTCAGTTCGTCAAATATTTCAGCTATAACTTCTTTGTCGTCAAAATGCAGCTTCTCGTCGCCTATTATGAGGTAGTCCTCATGGCCCTTGCCGGCTACCAGCACGACGCCTCCTTCCGGGGCGAACATGATGGCGGAGCGGATGGCTTCCCTGCGGTCGGCTATGAATACCGATTTGGCTCTGGTCTTAGTGTCCATTCCGGCCTTGATGTCGGCCATGATGGCCAGAGGATCTTCGTGGCGAGGGTTGTCGCTGGTCACCACGACCCTGTCGGCATATTTGCCGGCGATGGCGCCCATCTCGGGACGCTTGGTCTTGTCGCGGTCTCCGCCGCAGCCGAACACGCATATCAGGTATTCACCCTTGGCGGTCTCCCTGAGGGTCTTCAGCACGTTCTCCAGGGCGTCGGGGGTGTGGGCGTAGTCAACCACGGCGGTGACGTTGTTGCCGCCGCGCAGATATTCCAGCCTGCCGTTGACAGCCCTGAGCTTGCTCATGATTGTCAGGACTTCGTCCTTGTCGGCCCCCAGCAGCATTGCTGTGCCGTAGACTGCAAGCAGGTTGTGGGCGTTGTGGGCGCCGATGAACATGGTCCACAGCTGGGTGTCATCCATCTTCAGCAGCATGCCCTCCATGGTCTGGTCCATTATCCTGCATCTGAAGTCGGCCATAGAGCCGCAGGAGTAAGTATATACGCGTGCGGCGGTGTTCTGGACCATCACGCTGCCGTTGCGGTCGTCAATGTTGACCAGCGCGAAGGCTCCGGCAGGCAGATTGTCGAAGAACTTCTTCTTGCAGCGCAGATAGTTGTCGAATGTCTTATGGTAATCCAGATGGTCGTGGGTAATGTTCGAGAATATGCCTCCGGCGAAGTTCAGGCCGGCGATGCGCTCCTGGTCGATGGAGTGCGAGCTGACCTCCATGAAGCAGTACTGGCAGCCGCTGTCCACCATTTCGGCCAGCAGGCCGTTCAGCTCCAGAGGGTCGGGGGTGGTGTGGTCGGCGGGATACTGCTTGCGGCCGATATAGTTCACTATGGTAGAGAGCAGGCCGCAGTGGTAGCCGAGCTGGGTGAAGAGCTCGTAGAGCAGGGTGGCGGTAGTGGTCTTGCCGTTGGTGCCGGTCACTCCCACCAGGGTGAGTTTCGTCGAAGGATTGTCGTAGAATGTAGATGCCATCAGTGCGAGGGCAGACCTGGAGTCGACTACACGCACGGCCGGAACTTCAATCTTTCCATCGTAATCCGGATTCTGGTAAACTACTGCAACGGCGCCGTTCTCAACCGCCTTTGCTATATACTTGTGCCCGTCAGACAGATTGCCGTCCACGGCTACGAACAGTGAGCCCGGAGTGCATTTGCGGGAATCAAAGCAGATGTCTTTTATCTCAGCGTCGAGCTGCGGAGTGTGTTCGCAGATCGTGAGGTTTGCTAGTAGTTTTTCCAGTTTCATGGTCAGTCGTTCAATACTATGGTAACAGCCTGTTTGTCATTATCTATCAGTGCGCCGGCGCCGGGCTCCTGTCTTACGACGCTGCCGTGGCCGCTGCTCTTTACGGAATATCCCTTGCTTTCGAGGGCGTAGATGGCGTCGCGAAGACCCATCCCGATTACGTCGGGCACGCCCAGCAATGTGTCATTTGCGGCATTCTGCTCTGTGTATGCTTCCAGGGCGGGCATCGTCCTGCCTTCCTCCAGCTGCTCGTTCCACTGGGGGCTGGATGCGTAGATGTTGTTTGCTATCTCGCATGCCACGGGACCTCCCCAGGTTCCGCCGTAGAAGTTCTTGTTGGCCAGCCTTGACCAGACCACTACGATAACCGAGTATTTGGGATTCTCGTAAGGGAAGAAGCCGACGAACGAGCCCTGATGTTTCTTGCGGCCGGCATGGTCCATATATCCGCCGCTCGGCAGAGACACGCGCGCCGTGCCGGTCGTGCCGGCCACGGCCACCTTGCAGTTCTGCATGGCTGTCCTGGCGGTGCCGTTCTTGCCGATCACTACGCCGCGAAGGGCGGCCTTGACGGTGTCAGCCACTGCGGGGGAGCATATCCTTCCTATGGTCTCGACGGGGAATTCCTTCACTATCTTGCCGTCCTGCTGGAGATTCTTGTAGAGATGGGGTTTCACCATCACACCTCCGTTGGCGATGGCGTTGTAGTATGTGATTATGTGCAGGGGAGTCAGCTCGACGGCATAGCCCATTCCGATCTGGGGCAGGTCGGAATAGCTCCACAGCTTGTCCTGAGGGCTGCGAACCGTAGCCTTGCCCATGCCGGGGATGTCGAATTCGTAGTTGTATGTAACCTTGCGGTCGTTGTTGATCTTGTCGACGAAAGACTGGGGGTCGTTGCCGTAGTATTCAGCGGCTATGCGGCGGAACACGTTGTTGGACGAGATTTCCAGACCCTTGCGCACTGTGATGGTGGAATAGTTGCGCAGGTAGGTGTCCTCGAAAGTGCGGTTGGCCTTGTCGTAATGCCAGAGCACGTCGGCCCTCTGCTGGGTGTCGAGGGTGATGAGCCCGTCTTCGAGCGCAGTGGTGAGGGTGACCGCCTTGAATACCGAGCCGGGCTCGCCGGTGCGGCCTATGGCGTAGTTGTATGTTTCGGTGAACTGACCGTCGGGACGCTTCTCCATGTTTACCATGGCGCGTATCTCGCCGGTAGCAACTTCCATCACTATGGCGCAGCCGGCCTCGAGGTCGCTCTCACCTGCGATCCTGCGGAGCAGCGCCTTCTCGGCTATGTCCTGTATGTTGACGTCGAGGGTAACCTGCACGTCAAGGCCGTCCTGCGGAGGAATCTCCACCTCTTCTACGTCAGGAATCCACTCGTTGTGCTCTATGAGGCGCATCGGGCGGCTGCCGTCCTTTCCTCTCAGAACAGAATCAAGCGCAGCCTCGACGCCTACCCTCGGTTTTTCGCGGTTGCTCTTGAGGTGGCCCAGGGTGCGGAAAGCCAGCGTGCCGTAGGGATATTCCCTGTGGTCTACCTTGTCGACCTTGAAGCCTCTGTAGCGCTGTCCCTTGTTGAGGATGGGGTACTGGCTGATTTCCATCATTGTCGAATAGTCGACGGGATGCTGGAGCAGCTTGTGGTAGCGCTTCTGGGTGCGGCAGGTCTTGAAGAGATTCATGTATTCCGCCTTGGTGCGCTCCTTGAACCTGCTGGCGAGGATTTCGGCGAGGGCTTCGATGTTGTTGTCGTAAAGAGTGTCGCTAGGCACTGAGAAGTCCATGCCTATGTCATACTCGGGAGTAGAGAAGGCCAGATACCTTCCGTCGGCGGCGAGGATGCTGCCGCGCATGGCTTCAGTGACGTCGACGCGGGTCACCTTGATGTGGTATTTGTTGTCCCTGACGCTCTTGTCGAAGAACTGCAGCTGTATCATCCTCCCCACGGCTACGAGAGCTATGAGGAAGAAGATGAAATACACGAGTCCTATTCTGACAATGTTATTTCGCATCTTTTACCAATATCCTCCTGGGCGGATCCTCGGGGGCTTTCAAATCTGTGACACCGTTCTGCAGAAGGAGGTTCTCCACCTTGCTCTTCTGGTTGAGGCCGGTTAGAGTCAGTTCCTTCTGGTAATATTCAATCTTCAGGGTCTCGATCTCTTTCTCGTTGTCCCTGATTACAGTCATCTTGTCTTCCACCATGAGGCCCCAGATTATGTAGAGGATTATGAGGAAGAAGATATAGATGATGAAAGGAAGCTTCTTGTCTATGCCCTTCTTGGTGATTATGTCACCGCTGACGACATCGATAATGTTGGACAATATGGCTTTCGCTTTCGGCATCTGTCAGTCTTCAGTTCTTCTGGCGACCCTCAGCTTGGCGCTGCGGGCGCGGGTGTTCTGTGATATCTCTTCTTCAGAAGGGACGATGGGCTTGCGCACAGCCTTCTCCAGCGTGCCGGCAGCTATTTCATCCCTTATGGCGTTCTTCACTATGCGGTCTTCCAGAGAGTGGTAGGTTATGACCGCAAGTATTCCGCCTTTGTTGAGCGACTTGACGGCCATCGGCATGAATTTCTCGAGAGAGGCCATTTCGTCGTTTACTTCGATGCGCAGTGCCTGGTATATCTTTGCCAGCGCTTTGTGCTCGGAGAACTTGGGCAGTACCGGCTCGAGGGCGCTGCCCAGTTCCGAGGTCGTGCGGATGGGGGAGGTCTCTCTGCGGCGGCAGATCAGCTCGGCCGCCTTCCTGCTTCCCTCTACTTCCCCGTAAACCCGGAATATGCGTTCCAGGTCTTCGCAACTATAACTATTCAATACATGTTGTGCGTCTTTTTCAGCCTTCGGGTTCATCCTCATGTCGAGGTCTGAATCGAACCTGAACGAAAAGCCTCGCTCTTCGGTGTCGAACTGGTGGGAAGACACCCCGAGGTCGGCCAGGATTCCGTCAACTCCGTCGTAACCTTCGTAACGGACGTAGTTGTGGATGAAACGGAAGTTGCCGTGAACAGCAGTCACCCTCTTGTCGTCCGGGACGTTGGCCAGAGCGTCTTCGTCCCTGTCTATAACTATCAGCCTGCCGTCCGCTCCAAGCTGCTCCAATATCGCTGCGCTGTGCCCGCCTCCGCCGAAGGTGGCGTCCACATATACACCGGAGGGATTTATATGGAGGGCCGATACACTCTCCTGCAACAGAACCGGTGTATGATAGACGGACATATCTGCCTCCCTTATGCTAACCGAGTAGTTTCTGGGCCAGATCGACAAAGTCGCTCTCGGATATCTTTCCGGCCTCGATCTTTTCCTTGGCCCAAATCTCAATCTTGAAATCTTTCCCCGCGAAAACCACTTCTTTGTTGATCCCTACGGAATTGAGAAGTTCTTTGGGAATGCTGATGCGCCCGTATTGCTCGTCAGGGACGACAAGTGCGCGGTCGCGCATATAATTCCTCCAGAAACGGTCATGCTCCGGGTTGAACAGATTCAGGCGGCTTCTGACCTCTTGAGAGTCGCGTTCCCATTCGGAATACGCGAACATCTCAAGACAATCAGCAAACAGACTCTTTTTAACGACGAACCCCTGTTTGAGGGTCTCGGCGCAAAGTTCCTTGAACGCAGAGGGGAAAACCAACCTCCCCCTGTCGTCAACTTTCGCCTTGTATTCGCCGATAAAACTAGCCATGAACAATATAATGAGTAATGTGTTATGCAAAAGTATATAAAAATTTTACATTTCTTTCCATCGCCTTACATTTTTTTACACGAATTTATCAACAATTTCTAACTTTGTTGACATGAAAAAGATCGCCCTGCTCCTGACAGTCTTCCTGATTGCCGCCTGCGGCACGAAAGACACCCCCGAAGAAACCGACACTAACCTCCTTTTGCCAGCCCTTGACGACGGCCACACTTATGTCTACGGGATACCTGTCGACATGTATTCCCTCGAAGAGGGGAAGGTGGGAAAGGGTGATGTGTTCTCCACAATACTCGACCGCTACGGCGTCCCCCAGCAGAAGTCCTATCAGCTCGCCGACGCTTCGAAAGATGTCTTCGACGTGAGGGGTCTGCAGGTGGGCCGTGACTACCATGCCTACTTCGACTCCACCGGCAACCTGGCATATCTGGTCTATGAGATAACCGACCGCAAGAGCGTGGTTTTCTCTCTCCAGGATACCCTGGGCGCTTCAGTCATGGAGAAGGACATGGACGTCAATACGAGATATACCGAGGTGGAGATCCAGAATTCGCTCTGGGCCGACGTGCAGGCAGCCGGAGCTTCGCCTCTGCTGGCCCTGAAGCTCTCTGACATCTACGCCTGGACCATCAACTTCTTCGGACTGCAGAAAGGAGATTCCTTCAAGGCTGTTTATGACGAGTACGAGTGCGAAGGCAAGTTCGTGGACATCGGAACTGTCTATTACGTGGCATTCAAGCATGCCGGCAAGGTATACGAATCATACTACTACGACGACGGCAAGGAAGGCGGCGACAAATACTGGAACGAGAACGGAGAAAGCATGCGCAAGGCTTTCCTGAAAGCTCCGTTGTCATACTCCCGCATCAGCTCAGGCTTCTCGTATGCCCGCAGGCATCCCATCACCCATCAGGTGAAGGCTCACACCGGAGTGGACTATGCGGCCCCGAAGGGAACGCCGGTGATGACGATCGGAGACGGAGTGGTGACTTCGGTAGGATATGAGGGCGCCGGCGGCAACACCGTCCGCATCACCCACAACTCAGTTTATAAGACTGCTTATCTGCATCTTTCGAAATACGGCCCCGGCATAAAGGCCGGTACCAGGGTGACCCAGGGACAGGTGATAGGCTATGTGGGCTCCACCGGCAGCTCCACCGGTCCGCACCTCGACTTCCGCGTATGGAAGAACGGCACGCCTATCAACCCTCTGACTATGGATTCACCTCCGGCAGACCCCGTGCCTGCCGACAAGATGCCCGAATTCGAGGCTGCCAAGGCGCAGTCTATTGCAAAGAGGGATTCTATAGAAATCTACAGGATATATGAGCAGATGGTGATCGATCCGCTCATGCCAGTTTCCGAATGACGCTGAGGCCGTCCCGGACGGGCAGAATGAAGACTTCCACCCTCGGATCTGCGGCCACCATGTCGTTGAACGCCGCTATGCCTCTGGTCTGGGCGTCCTGGGGCATCGGCTCCTGCAGCACCTTGCCGTCCCAGAGCACATTGTCGGCCAGGATCAGACCTCCCGGAGCCACCTTGTCGAATACCAGCTCGTAATACTCGCAATATTCTCTCTTGTTGGCGTCAATATACACCAGGTCGAAGCTGCCGCCGAGTTGTGGGATAATGTCTTTCGCATCTCCGAAATGCAGCTGCACCTTGTCGGCGATACCGGCTTTGGCGTAACCCTCGAGGATGAGGTCTTCCAGCTCGTCGTTGATCTCGACGGCATGGATAGTGCCGCCTTCGGCGAGACCTTCCGCCAGACAGATTGTGGAATAACCCGTGAATACACCCAGCTCCAGTATGCTGGACGGCCTTGCAAGCCTTGAAATAAGTGCCAGCAGGCTGCCCACTTCGTGCCCGCTGAGCATACGGGCGTGGCTGGTGCGCAGATGGGTCTGCCTCTCGATCCACTGCAGGGCTTCAGACGCCGGTGTCGAATGGGCCTTCAGATATTCTTTTTCTGTCATCGGTATATCAGGAATGAGAGTTTGTCTTCTGCAAAGATTTCATTGGCGACGCTTCTCAGATCTTCAGCAGTGAGGGCCTCGACGCGGGTGCGTACCTGGGCGTCGCTCATGTAGTCGCCGAAGTTAAGCATGCTGCGGCCGATGGCAAGGGCCTGGGCCTCTCCGTTCTCGGAAGATATGGCGTTCTGGGCGAGCATCTGCTTCTTGGCATAGCGCAGCGCCGTGCTGCTGAGGGGTGTGGAGCGCACCTTGGCGAGCTCGCGCATGACCAGCTGGATGCATTTGTCAACATTCTCCTTCTCGCAGCCGAAATAGATCAGTGCACAGCCGGTTTTCGAATATGGAGTGTATGAAGCTTCAATATTGTATACCAGAGCATTGCGCTCCCTCAGCAGGCTGTTCAGCCGGGAGTTGCAGGAGGGACCGCCGAGGATGTTCATCAGCAGCACGAGGGCGATGCGCCGGCTGTCGTACAGCGAATAGGCCGGGGCGCCTATGATGCAGTTGCTCTGGTGGTGCTTCTTGTTCTCGTCCCTGCGGAAGACGTTGACCTTGACTTCCGGCGCTACTACCGGAGCGGCGCTGCAGTCTGCGGGAGCATATTTGAGCATGTGCTTCTCCACTGCATCTGCAATCTTGCCCGGCTCGAAATCGCCCACCACAGTGAAACTCATGTTGCACGGAAGGAAGCAGGCCTTCGTGAAATTATGCAGGTCGGCAGAGGTTATGCGCTTGAGAGTCTTCGCGCTTCCGAGTATGTGGCGCGAGATGGGGCTGCCTTCGTACAGGAACTTCTCGAAATCGTCGAATATATAGTCGGAAGGGGAGTCTTTGTAGAGATTGATTTCGTCGAC
This sequence comes from Bacteroidales bacterium, assembly GCA_017617655.1. Lineage (GTDB taxonomy): Bacteria > Bacteroidota > Bacteroidia > Bacteroidales > UBA932 > Equibacterium. The sequence continues at coordinate 7,608 of JAFZVU010000083.1, read as the reverse complement.
CACCACGCTTTTCTCCTTCTCCAGTTCCTTCGGCGAGAATACGGAGTCGAAAGCCAGCTCGAACAGCAGGTCGATGGCCTTCAGTACGTCCTCCTTCAGGGTGGTGGAGTAGAGCACTATCTCCTCCTTGGTGGTATATGCGTTCAGCTCGCCGCCGAGCCTCTCGAGCCTGTCGTTGATAGAAGCGGAACTGCGGCGGGAAGTGCCCTTGAACAGCATGTGCTCGGTGAGGTGGGCCAGCCCTCCGAGGTCTTCCGGCTCGACGGAAGTGCCGCAGCGAATGCTCAGCGCGCAGTATGCCACCTGGGAGTTGCTATGCTTCAGCGCGAAGCGCAATCCGTTCGAAAAAGTCCTTATATCCTTGGCGTCACTTTTTACCATAGTGACGGCAAAAATAGCACAAAAGTTCTTATATTTGTCATTATGCCGCAGTTCATCGTATCAGCCAGAAAATACCGTCCCTCCAGTTTCGGAGGCCTTATCGGACAGGACAATATTGCCCGCACTCTTAAGAATTCCATCTTGACCGGGCAGCTTGCCCATTCATACCTGTTCTGCGGGCCCCGCGGAGTGGGAAAGACCAGTACGGCACGTATCTTCGCCAAGACCATCAACTGCATGAACCCCGGGCCCGACATGGAGCCCTGCGGAGAGTGCGAGTCGTGCCGTTCGTTCGCCGAAGGCCGCTCTTACTGCATCCATGAGCTGGACGCCGCCAGCAACAACTCTGACGACGATATCCGCAACCTCACCGAGCAGGTCCGCATCCCGCCGCAGATAGGCCGCTACAGCGTCTACATCATAGACGAGGTGCACATGCTCAGCCAGGCTGCCTTCAACGCCTTCCTCAAGACTCTCGAGGAGCCGCCGGCACACGCCATATTCATCCTGGCCACCACTGAGAAGCACAAGATTCTTCCCACCATCCTGAGCCGCTGCCAGACCTACGATTTCAACCGTATCTCGGTGGCCGACATGGTGCGCAACATGAAGGACATAGCCGCCGCGGAGAACATTACAATCAGCGACGACGCCCTGCACATAATAGCCCAGAAGGCCGACGGAGCCATGCGCGACGCCCTGACCCTGTTCGACCAGACGGTGGCGTTCTGCGGCACGGATATAACCTACGACATGGTCATCAAGAACCTTAACGTCCTTGATTACGAATACTATTTCAAACTCACCGATTACTTCCTTGCCGGGGATTACCCTTCATGCCTGCTGCTCTTCGACGAGATTCTGTCGAAGGGCTTCAATTCGCTCCATTTCATCTCCGGCCTGAGCTCCCATTTCAGGGACATGATAGTGTGCTGCAACAAGGCCTCCCGCGTGCTGGCCGAGCTTGCGCCTACAATCGTAGCCCGCTACGACGAGTACAGCCGCAAGTGCAGCATCAAGTTCCTCTACGAGGCTCTGGGCATCACTACTGCCTGTGAGTCGGCATACAAGGCCAGCGGCAACGGCCGCCTGCTGATAGAGTTCGCGCTTATGAAGCTCTGCGCTCTCCGCGGAGAGCTTCCTGCAGGAGACCTGCAAGGCATCGCAGTTCAGGCAGCAGCCCCCGCAGTTCAGGCCACTGCTCCCGCCACAGCCCCTGCAGCTGCTCCGGTTGCAGCAGCTCCTGCCCCCGAGGCTGCCAAGCCTGCCCCGTCCCCCGCTGCTGCCGTGGAAGACAAGAGTTCGTCGTCTATCTCGAGCCTGCTGAAGAAGGCCATGCAGACCACCAAGGCCCCGGCCGAAGAGCCGGAGCAGGTGATAGAGCTGGTCGACAGCACCCCGGCAGAGATAAGCGAAGAGGCCCTTGCCGACGCGTGGAAGAAGGTGACTGACAACGTCTCTAACCCCAGGGTCCGTTCCGGCCTTACCAAGTTCAGCCCGGTTTACGACAAGGAAAGCGATACTGTCACCCAATTTGTGCTGAATTCCGCCCAGAAGGAATGGATCGAGAAGAACCTTATGGTCCAGCTGCAGGCCGACCTGCAGAAGACTCTCGGCCGCAAGGATGTCGCGCTGAAAGTCGACGTCAAGGACGAAGCGTCTGACGGCGAGGCCCGCAAGCCGTACACCACCCGCGAGATAGCGGAGTCTATGCGCGCCCGCAACAAAGACCTCTCGCAGATGGAAATAGACCTGGACCTGGAAATCAAATAACGAACATCACCAATGAGACTATTCTGTACAAACCTTGTCAAGAAATACGGCATCAGGACCGTTGTGAAGGGTGTTTCGATGGAGGTGGAACAAGGCGAGATCGTCGGTCTGCTCGGGCCCAACGGCGCCGGCAAGACCACCAGTTTCTACATGATATCCGGCCTTATCAAGCCCAACGAAGGCCGCATCTTCCTCGACGAGGAGGAGATAACCACGCTGCCAATGTACAAGCGCGCCCAGAAAGGCCTCGGCTATCTGGCGCAGGAAGCTTCCGTATTCAGGAAGATGACTGTCGAGAACAACATCATGTCTGTGATGGAGTTCGGCGACATGACCCGCGAACAGCGCAAGGAGAGGCTCGAGGAACTGCTCGACGAATTCGGACTCCAGAAAGTCCGCAAGAGCCTAGGTATCCAGCTGTCAGGAGGCGAGCGCAGGCGCTGCGAGATTGCAAGGTGCCTGGCTATCGACCCCAAGTTCATCCTGCTCGACGAGCCCTTCGCCGGCGTCGACCCCATCGCCGTGGAGGATATCCAGCACATAATCGCCAACCTCAAGACGAAGAACATCGGCATTATTATAACCGACCATAACGTGCACGAGACCCTGGCCATCACCGACCGCGCCTATCTGCTCTACGACGGCTCGATCCTCGAGAGCGGCACTCCGGAGCAGCTGGCCAACAACCCCGAGGTGCGCCGCAAGTATCTGGGCCAGAACTTCGAGCTGCGCAAGGCAGTGCTCCATAAACGACCAAACCAACAAAGCAACTGATACTATGCAAAAATTACTTCAGGAATTCAAGACCTTCGCAATGAAGGGCAACGTAGTTGACATGGCAGTCGGTGTCATCATCGGCGGTGCATTCGGCAAGATCGTGACATCTCTGGTGTCTGACATCTTCATGCCGTTGATCGGCCTGCTCGTAGGCGGTGTCGATTTCACACAGTGGAAGATAGTTCTCTCCCAGGCCAATGAGGCAGCCGGCAAGGCCGAGGTGGCAATCACCTATGGCAACTTCATCCAGGTAGTGCTCGACTTCATCATCCTCGCATGGGTGATCTTCATGGTGATCAAGGGCATCAACAAGCTCAACGCCAAGAAGGAAAAGGAAGCAGAGAAGCCCGCAGAGCCGGCTCCTACTCCCGAAGATATCCTTCTCCTCCGCGAAATCCGCGATTCTCTCAAGAAGTAATTCTTATTTACGCAGTTTAAGGACGGTAACCGTACGTGACGGCAGATAAAGCTTCACGTACGACTTACCGTCACTTTTTGTAGTGACGTGGCTGACGCTCTCGTCTATGCGTCCGAAGCCTCCGAATTCCTCACGGTCGCTGCTGAACAGCACGTCCCAGGTCCCTTCAGGAGCTTCGATGCGGTAGTCGGTGAATGATTTCTCAGGGTTGAAGTTGAAAGCGAACATGCACTCTCCGCGCGTGAAGCACAGCACTTTGTCAGCTTCGTGGGCGAGGTAGCAGTAGTGCGGCTTCGAGAGCAGCTTCTCGTCCGCGAAGAGGTGTATCATCTCCGCGTCGAAGTCGTTGAGCCCCTTGAAGCGCAGGTTGTCGTCCTTGATGAGGCTCCACTGCCTGCGGGCATGCTTGTAAGACCATCCGTTGCCTTCCCTGGGAAAGTCTATCCACTCGGGCTGGCCGTATTCGTTGCCCATGAAGGTGAGATAGCCGTTGCCGGCGGTGGCCAGCGTAACGAGCCTTATCATCTTGTGCAGGGCGATGCCGCGGTCCACGATAATATTCTGGGACTGCTTGTCCATGCAGAAATACATCTCCTTGTCGATGAGGCGGAAGATTATGGTCTTGTCGCCAACGAGGGCCTGGTCGTGGCACTCGGCGTAGCTTATGGTCTTCTCGTCGGCGCGCTTGTTGGTGAGCTCGTACCACAGGCCGCCCATGCTCCAGTCCCAGTCGCTGAGCTCCTTGATCCACTTTATCCACATGTCCGGAACGCCCATGCTCATGCGGTAGCCGAAGCCTACGCCGCCCGTCTCCAGGGGCGCGGCCAGCCCGGCCATGCCGGACATGTCTTCGGCTATGGTTATGGCGTCCCTGAACACTTCTTTAGTGATAATGTTGGCCAGGGCAAGGTAGGTGACGGCATCTTCGTCTACTCCACCGTCGAAATAGCTGCCGTATCCGCTGAAGTCGCGGCCGAGGCCGTGGTCGAAATAGAGCATGCTGGTGACGCCGTCGAAGCGGAAGCCGTCAAGCCGGTACTCCTCCATCCAGAACTTGCAGTTCGAAAGCAGGAAGAACTTAGTCTCGTTCTTGCCGTAGTCGAAGCAGCGGCTGTTCCATGCAGGATGCTCGCCCTTCGGGCCTTCGTGAAAATATGTGGTCAGCGAGCCGTCCAGACGGCTGAGACCTTCCACCTCGTTCTTCACGGCGTGGGAATGCACGAGGTCCATGACAACCGCTATGTTGTTCTTGTGAGCCTCGTCCACCAGCCTCTTGAACTCCTCGGGAGTGCCGAAGCGGCTGCTCAGGGCGAAGAAGTTCGACACCTGGTAGCCGAACGAGCCGTAGTAGGGGTGCTCCTGCAGGGCCATTATCTGGATGGTGTTGTAGCCCAGCTCTATTACATGCGGCAGGACGTTGAGCCGGAACTCGTCGAACGTGGCCACCTTCTCCTCCTCCGAACTCATGCCGATGTGGACTTCGTAGATGAGGGGATTGTCGACCTTGACGTGTTTGCGGTGTTTCCAGCGGTAGGGGGTAGCGGGGTCCCAGACCTCTGCGGCGAAGATCTTAGTGGCGGGGTCCTGGATGCAGCGGTATGCGTATGCAGGCAGCCTTTCGCCGCCGCCGGCCGGCCACTCCACGAACCATTTGAACTTGTCGCCGTGGTGAATCTCATCCACCGGCACCAGAAGCTCCCAGTTGCCTCCGCCGACGGGTCTCATCTCGTAGTCGGGAGTCTTCTTCCAGTTGTTGAAATCGCCGATGACATAGATACGGTTGGCGTTGGGGGCCCACTCGCGGAAAGCCCAGAAGGCGCCCTCCTTGTGGAGGCCGTAGTAGAGGTGGTTGTTGACAGCGTCGTAAAGCCTGCGGTGGTCGCCCTTTATGCTGTCCCTGGCGGCGATGATCCTGTCATGCCGCGCGTCTATTGCTTCGCGGTACGGCTCCAGCCACGGGTCGGTGTCGTAAATCTTGCTAATCTTCCTGCCCATTGATTATCTTGTTTATGTCGTCTTCACTCTTTTTGAGGCAATCTTTGCAGTATCTGGCCAGTTCGCTGGCCTTCTTTACATCGTCAGTAAGGGTTGTAAGGTCGCGCTTGGGATCCTCGATGCTCTCGACAAGCTTCTGAAGCTCTTCGAGCGCCTGTTTATACGTGAGCTTTTCCTTCATGGTTATTGCATTTTTACATTTTTCACTTCACAGTCAGCCTTGCCGTCCTTAAAAATCACTGTTATGCCGTCTCCGGCAGTCAGCTGGCAGGCTGAGTCAACTTTCTGCCCTTTTTTCAAGGGAATGGCAAATCCCTTCTCCAGGATGCTCATGGGATTGAGGGCTGACAGCCTCAGCTCGAGCAGTTCTATCTTGTGGCTCTCCGCCTGCAGACGGCCGGTGGCGGAATTGGCAGCCCGCATCAACATCATGTCTATGCGCCCCTGGGCTACCTGAAGGTCGGAAATTATGCCTGCGGCAGCTCTGGACAGGAGCATCTCCACAGCGCGCCTTTCTCTCTGGATTCTCAGCAGGACGCTGCCGGTAGCGCGGGAAAGGAGCCTGTCGACGGTGGTCACAGCCTCGGCCCGCTTGCCTTTCAGCGCCATCAGCATCCTGGTGGCCAGGGAGTCTACAAGCTGCTCCTCGGCGGCGAATATGTCCACGAAATAGTCGGCCAGCGCAGTGGGGGTCTTGAGGTAGGTGTGGGCGATCAGGTCGGCGACATGGGTGTCTCTCTCGTGGCCGATGGCGGTGAGCACCGGCAGCGGATACTGCGCGATGTTGACAGCCAGGTCGTAGTCGTCGAAGCAGGCGAGGTCGAAGTTGCTGCCGCCGCCCCTTATTATCAGCACCGCGTCGAAATCGCCCGCCCGCTCTGCAATCTTGTCAAGGGCTGCGATTATGCCGGCCGGTGCGTCGGAACCCTGCATGGGAGCCTGGAAAAGCTCTGTGTGGAACTTGTATCCGAAGCCGTTGTTATGCAGATGGTTCATGAAATCGCCGTAGCCCGCCGCAGTTTCAGCGGAGATGACGGCGAAACGCCTGGGCAGTCCGGGCAGGGGCAGGGTGCGGTTCATGTCCATCATGCCTTCCCTCTCAAGCCTGTCGAGGATCTTCTGCCTCTCGAGCGCCGTGCTGCCGACGGTGTAGTTGGGGTCGATGTTGGAAACTATCAGGGACAGCCCGTAGAGCAGGGAATACTGCACCCTGATCTGCAGCAGCACCTTCATGCCGGCCTGCAGTTTTTCGCCCGTGGCGGTCTCGAAATAGGGGCGGAGGACACGGAAGGTGGAGGCCCAGATTATGGCCTGCGCCTTTGCTACTATGTTCGATGTGGCCTCGTCCTTTTCGACCAGGGTGAGGTAGCAGTGGCCGCTGGCGTTGACGCTGATGTCCCATATCTCGGCGCGCACCCACAGCTGGCGGGCAAAGTTCTCCTCCAGGCTCTCCTTGATGAGTTCCTGAAGCATCAGAAGGTCTATTTGTCCGTTGCCTGCCATTATCCACAGCGCTTTCTACAAAGTTAATTAAAAGTCTGACTTTTATTTTACTCTTTCGGTTGATTCTGCTATCTTTGCCAGTGACCTAAAACACGCCAGAAACGTCATGAAGATCGCCGAGGCAAAGTTCGTAGCAAGTTGCAGCTCAGTCGCTGACAAGCCTAAGCTAGCACTGCCCGAATTCGCCTTCATCGGACGCTCCAACGTAGGTAAATCTTCCCTTATCAATTTCCTCACCGGCAGCAAAGGCCTCGCGCACACTTCTGCGAAGCCCGGCAAGACGTTAAGCATTAATCATTTCATAATAAACGACAGCTGGTACCTGGTAGACCTGCCCGGATACGGCTACGCCAGGGTTTCAAAAGAGACCAGGGCGAAGATCGAGGGCATGATCGACGACTACGTGCTCGGCAGTCCCGACATGATGCTGCTTTTCGTGCTGCTGGACAGCCGTCACGACTTGCTGAAGAACGACCTGGATTTCCTCATCAAACTGGGCGAGGAAGGGGTTCCGTTCGCAATAGTCTTCACCAAATGCGACAAACTCGGCCCGGTGGCTCTGGCCGCCCAGGTGGAGAAGAACAAGCAGGCCCTGCTGGAATACTGGGAGACACTCCCGCCGGTATTCACTACATCTACGGCCGACGGCCGCGGAAGGGAAGAGCTTCTGGACTATATAGACGAAGTCTTGAAAAACATAAAACAACAATAAAATGGAACATTACGAAGATCATCAGATGAAAATCTTTTCCGGCAGGAGC
>JAFZVU010000082.1 GCA_017617655.1 Bacteroidales bacterium | reverse complement strand
GCTCGGTGGCGGGAGCGGGCTCTGATTCCAGTTCGATAGCCGGTTCTTCCACGAGACTGGCTGCGTCTTCCAGCTCCTGGCTCTCGACGACCTCGACAACCGTGGGCTCAGATTCTTCCTGAAGCTCGGGTTCGCTCTCGGGATCTTCTGCGGTTCCGGGTTCGAGTTCCAGCTCGATGGCCGGCTCCGACGCTGCATCTGTCGGCTCTGCTGCCGGGCCGAACTCTATAAGCGTGCTGGACTTGATGGTCACGGGCTCCAGCCCCATCCCTTCGGGATAGATGTCCAGGTCCTCGGAAGCAACGAAGAAATAATCGTTCTGCGCAGTAGCCCTCATAGCACCGAGGCTGTCCAGTTCAACCCTCTTGGTACGGTCAAGGGCTTCCTTGAACCCGGCGACGAAGGACGACAGCCACTCGTCAACGTCAGTCCCTTCCGGGAGAGCCGCCGCAAGCTTGTTTGTAAAAAGAGAGGCATCGCCCGTCTCAGCTGCCCTGAAAGACAGTTTCCGGTAAGGAGGATTGATGGTGCGCCCCAGATCCGAGAACGATGCAGGCATCAGCCGGGTCATGAAACTCCCCAGCCCGGGAACCGTCACAAGGTCGTTCTCGAGCAGCAGATCCTTAAGACACGCAGCAAATAATTCCACATCGTTCATAGCATACAAATATAACACTTGTTGCGCTTAATGCCTACAACCGCAGCAAAGAAAAACGTCTGGTCACAAAAAGGCGGGTACGCTCGAAAAATCATTCAAAAATGCCGGGGATAATCCATCTTTTCGTGTAGTATGCGCACGATACGAATCTTGTCTTCACAGATGATTCTGTAGAAGATAATATGCTTTCCACAATGGCAACCTCTCAGCCCTTTCCGGACTTCATCGTATGCGCGCCCCGCACAAGGGTTTTCTGCAAGAAGGTGTATCTGAGAAAATAATTTTGTAATATATTTTACAGCCTGCTCTTCAGACCATGTCTTCTCTGTATAATCACCTATTTCCCGGAGATCCTTCTTAGAAAGTTCAGAAAGAACATATTCAGCCATTTTTCTTCCTCCACCCCTCTCTCATCTCCTCAATAAAAGAATCTTCGTTAAAAGCTACGACATCAGCACTGGCATCTCCTTCGTCAATTGCGGAACGGAGAGCGGCTAAATGCAACTCATCCTCTTCAAGGCGACGGAGAGCGGCACGAATAACTTCGCTTACATTGTTATATCTGCCACTGGCGATATTAGCCTGAATAAAGTCTTCATAATGCTGGCCTAAAGCCACAGTAACTGTTCTTGCCATAATGCTGTTGTTAAAACCAAGAACAAAATTAAGAATATTTCTTACAGAAGCAACCATTTCGTTTTCTTTAATCAAATATGTATTTCCACCAGCCATACCACTTGCGTTTGACTGAAAGAATAACTTTGTCAAATCGTTCCACTGTCTTAATCCATAATGGCAAGACAGGGTTGATCCAAAGGCAGACTTCCAGAATAGTATTATGCAGAAACTCCAGCCGAGACAGGTTCCAGCTGATTGACTCATTGTGGAAAACTCGATTTCGAAGAGCACGGATATCATTGAGTGGGGCCGAAACATATTTGCGTTGGCGTTTGGCCTTGGGCATGTTTGAAAAAGCTTTACGAAGGTCTTTCCACAGATACCGTTCATATTTGACATTGAACAGCAGCACCCAAAATCCCATCGTGAGTTCTCCATTTATCTTGTCAGGAGTGATAGCCTCTCCACGCTTGGTGATGTGCTGCTTTGCGATATCTACCTGACTATCCAAAGATTTAAGTGCCGGTACCGTAGACAGGATAACATACCAATCTTTACGACCGGTCAAAAAAAGTTTTGTTGTAATCTGTTGTTTTCATACCTTTGGATTGCAGTCCCGGTAATTCCTCTCCCAGACACATGTGCTGGTGATGAATCCGGGTTTTTTCTTTTTCTGTGGCAATACTAGCCTTAAATAGTCACTCTATCCATACATTAAACGTTTAAATACGTTTATTTTTGGCCGCGTAAATCCAAGATTGTAGCAACGACAAAATTGCGTACATTTGGGGCGGTTCAAATATTATCAGAATGATGGCAGGAAACATGGATATCCCTGCTCTGGTGGAGAGCCAGAGGGAGTTTTTCAGGACCGGGGCGACGCTTCCGGTGGAGTGGCGCAAGGAGCAACTGCGCAAGCTGCTGGCGGCTGTTTGCAAATATGAGAAGCCTCTGTTCGACGCGCTGTGGAAGGATCTGCGCAAGAGCGAGCCGGAGAGTTATCTCTGCGAGACGAGCATCGTGAAGGGCGAGATTCGCAGCGCCCTCAAACATCTGGACCGCTGGGCGAAGCCCAGGCGCGTGGCCACTCCCATCACCCACTTCCCCGCCAGCAGCCACATAGTATATGAGCCGCTCGGCGCATCTCTCATAATCGCGCCGTGGAACTATCCGGTCAATCTGCTGCTCAACCCGCTGGTGGGCGCCATCAGCGCCGGCTGCACTGCAGTGCTGAAACCTTCGCCCTACGTGCCGACGGTGTCGGCAGTGCTTCAGGATATGATAGATGAAACCTTCCCGAAAGAATATGTCGCCATGGTGCAGGGCCATCGCGAAACCAACGCCGAGCTGCTCGCCCAGCGCTGGGATTTCATCTTCTTCACCGGCAGTCCTGCCCTGGGAAGAGTGGTTGCCGCAGCCGCAGCTCCCAACCTGACGCCGATGGTGCTGGAACTCGGCGGCAAGAGCCCTTGCATAGTAGGCCCCGATGCCAACATCAGACTTGCAGCCAAGCGCATCGCCTGGGGCAAGACCCTCAACGCCGGCCAGACCTGCATTGCTCCCGACTATCTTCTCCTCCACAAAGACATCAAAGACGCCTTCGTGGCAGAATTCAAGAAAGCAGTCGAAGGCCTGCACGGCACCGACGTCCGCCAGTCGCCGAACTATGTCCGGCTGGTCACAGACAAGGCCTACCAGAGAGTAAAATCATACCTGAAGGAAGGAAAGATCCTCGCAGGAGGCGCATTCAACGACGCCGAACGCTACATCGAACCGACGCTTCTGGACAACGTGGCCCTTGACGCAAACGTTATGACCACCGAAATCTTCGGCCCGGTATTCCCCGTGCTGACCTGGCAGGACAAGGAAGAAGTGCTTGAATTCGTCAACTCGCGCGAGAAGCCCCTTGCCTTCTACTACTTCGGAAACGTGAAGGACGGCAAATATCTGATCAGACACACTTCCAGCGGCGGAGCTTGCATCAACGACACCATAATGCACTTCGCCAACGCCAACATGCCCTTCGGCGGCGTAGGCAATTCAGGACAAGGCAGATATCACGAGCGGGAGACCTTCCTGGCTTTCTCCCACACCCGTTCGGTGCTGAATACTTCGTCCAGAATAGATCTCCCGTTCCGATATATGCCTTACAAGGCCATAGCTCTCATGAAAAAGATCCTCAAATAGCCAAGGTTACTTGTTGAAATCCCTGGCGTATGCGGCGGCTTGCTCAGTTGTGAGGAAGCCGTTGTTCTTTATGATGATCTTATAGGTGAATGTCACGGTCTGGCCGGGATCAAGCTTGTAGCCGGCCGGCTGGGGAAGGCTGCGGTCGAACTCGCGGCCGCCCATGTTGTTGACGGCGAAAAGGCCGTAGCCGCGGGCATGCGACCACGCGGGGAAGTTGGGGTTGCCCTTGCTGTCGATTATCAGGATCGAGATGTCGTCCCCCTCCTTTGTGCCGTTCAGCATGGTCCACTCCGCCCTCTTCGACCAGACGTCGTCGCCACGGTCGCCGAAGCTGTTGACATACTCGCCGTTCACGCCCTCGCTGTTGACGGTTGCTACCGTAGTCACTATGCCGTTGGCGTCGGTGTAGCGCTCCGGTTTGTCAGACGGCTTCTGGAAGGCGCGGTCCACACGGAGGCCCAGCATACCCTCCTTGCTCTCCCCGAAGGTCACCGGCTCCACTGCAGTCAGCTTCGCGGTGCGCACGATCGAGCGCTCGTCCTTAGTCCCGTCGAAAACGAAAGTGGTCTCCTCGGTCATCAGAACCTTGCCGTCGTTGTCAACCCAGTTGGACAGAGTTACCAGCTTGCCGTCGGCAGCCGAAACGATCTTGTCGAACACTACGGATCCGTATGAGGCCTTGCGTTCGGCCGGGATAGCGTAGGAATTGTTCCAGAAATCCAGCCCGTTCACATTGCCGAAATTGAACCACAGACCGGTCTGGTGAGGATGGTCGGTGCTTTCGAAGGCCCTGGGAGCGCGCGGGAAGCCTCTGGTTATCTCCTTCCCGGAAGCGGAGTTTATCGGCCAGAGGACCGGCTTCTCCATATCCTCGGGATAGATCAGCGAAGTAAAATAGACTCCGTCGACGGTGATGTCCACCTTGCGGGCGGCATCGTCGCGGTCAAAGACCACATCGGCCTTCTTGCCGCTGCAGCAGGTAAGCAATGCAAGCAGCGGCAGCAGATAAAGCAGACGTCTCACGGCAATCAGAACTTGAATACCTTGCCGCCGGCCATCACTTCCTGAGTGGCAGGGTCGAAAACGGTAAACTCATGGGTGCGCAGAGCAGCCGTAACCATAATACAAGCAATTGAATGGTTGTAGCCGGCCATGTAGTTGGCGTTCGGCTGCTTGCGGCTGCGGACGCATTCCATCCAGTTGAGCATGTGGGCTGTGGTCATCGGGTCGCCGCCGGTGTTGGCGTCGGTAGAAACCTTGATACCCTCTGCAAGAGAGAATGTATCAAGCTTGAACTCTTCCATACCCATAGACCTTGCCTCGCGGGCAGTCAGATAACCGTTGGATGTCACCATGTTGGTGTCGAGGTTGAGCTCGCCGCCGTTTGAGTAGTAGATTTCCTTGGTGCCACCGGCGCTGTTGGTGAAGCGTGACGAGTATACAACCTGGAAGCCCTTCTTGGGATTGTCGGCAGGACCGTAGTCGAGCACGGCGGTCATGGTGTCGTAGTTGGTGCGGCCGTCATCCCAGAGGTAGATGCCTCCGTTGGCAGCTACGCTGCGGGGATAGTTGTAACCGGTGAACCAGTGAACGGTGTCGATCTGGTGAGCCATCCACTGTCCGGGGATACCAGATGAGAACGGCCAGAACAGACGGAACTCCAAGTATTTGCGAGGGTCGAACTCCTGCCACGGGCGGTTCATGATGAAGCGGTTCCAGTCGGTGTCTTCCTTTTTGAGGAGCGGAACGACATTGGGACGGCGCCAGCGGCCGGGCTGGTTTACATTCCAGGTCATTTCGACCATCACTATGTCGCCGAATTTGCCTGAACGCAGGAAATCGTTGGCGGCATGGTAGTTCGGCGCGCTGCGGCGCTGAGAACCGATCTGCACGATGGTGCCGGCCTTCTCGATGGCCTCCTTGGCATAGCGGGCGTCCTCCATTGTCTCGGCGAACGGCTTCTCGACGTAGGCATCCTTGCCGTTCTGGGCGGCTTCGGCGGCATGGCGGGCATGCTGGAAGTCGGCAGTAGAGATAATTACGGCGTCGATGTCCTTGTCTTCATACATCTTGTCGTTGTTGACGTAGGTCCTGATGGCGTGGCCGAAGCGGGTCTCAAGATTTGACTTGGCGTCTTCCCTGCGGAGTCTCCAGAGGTCGGACACACCGATGATGTCGAAGTTCTGCTTCTGGCAGTTTGCCTGGAAAGCGGGCAGCAGGGAGCCCCTGAAGCGGTCTGAATAGCCTACGACGGCGACGTTCACCCTGTCGTTGGCGCCCATGATGCGGCTGTAGCTTGCAGCGCTCATGCCGTGTGTGCTAGCCACCATTCCGGCAGCAGCAAAACCAGCGGTTTTGAGGAATTCTCTTCTGTTCATATTGATATGGTTTTAGTGATTATCGTCATTTGGCGGGATTGTGGCCGGTCAGGATCTCCACGATCTTGTTGCTGACGTCGCTGTTCTCCTGGAAGCATTGGAACATCTGTGACTTCGGGCCGAAGGCAAAGAGGGGAACCGTGATACCAGTGTGGCTGGTGTGGGCGAATGCCGTGCGGATATAGCCCTTCTCCGGGTCGCCGCCGCGCAGCGCTACGCCGCCGGTCTCATGGTCGGCACTGATTATCACGAGGGTGTGGCCGTCCTTCTCTGCGAAGCGGATGGCCTCCTCCACAGCTTTGTCGAAGTCCAGCATCTCGCGCACGAAACCGTAGGTATTGTTGCTGTGCTCCTCCTTGTCGATGCGGGCACCCTCCACCATAAGGAAGAAGCCTTTCTTGCTCTGCTTCGAAAGGTATTCAATGGCTTTACGGGTAGTCGCCGGCAGGTAGTCGCCACGCTCTGCGAGGGCTACGCTGGGCGGGAGGAAAAGCACCGGGGCTGCAGCGCCGTCCACAGCGTCTATATCGCCGACGAGGGTGTAGCGGGCCTTGATAGCGGCGCGGGTCTCGTCTGACTGCTCCTCGAAGACTCCCATGGTGCCTGCAGAGGCGAAGTCAAGGTGTGCTGCGGGCAGGTCGGCCCATATTTCGGCAGTGGCGTTGCGGGACTCCTGGTGGGCGAAGAAGGCCGCCGGCGTAGCGCCGTTCAGGTTGTCGGTAGAAACCACTCCGCATGCGAAGCCGAGGGGCTCAAGACGCTCAGGGATATTGAGAATAGCCTCTTTGTCCGGATTCACGCCGAGGAAATTATTGGTGGTCTTCTGGCCGGTGGCATAAGCAGTGCCGGAAGCAGCGGAATCTGTGGTGAAGTCGCTGTCAGACTGGGTGCGCACATAGCCGTAGGTCCGCAGGTTGGTGGTGGTCAGCTCGCCGCCGTTGGCATACATGCCGGCGTTGACGGCAGCCAGGCCCATGCCGTCGCCGATCAGGAGGATGACGTTGCGGACCTTGCGGTTCGTGCCGTCATATTTGAAATCGGGGGTATAAGTACTCTGGTTGTTGACTGTTGTCTCTCCGATGTAGGCAGTGTATTCGGTTTTCTCGACTTCCTGAGCAAAGACAGGGATGGTAATTGCCAGCAGGGCGAGGACGGTAAGTATTTTCTTCATTTTTCAGGGGAATTATCAATCAAACAAATTTAAAGAAAAAAACTCGGTTTATAAAGGCTATATTTGTATATAACAATCCACACATTATGCTGAAAATCGGAGACAAGATGCCGGCCTTCGAGGTCATGGACCAGGACGGCAACATGGTCAGGAGCGAGGACCTGATCGGCAACGGCCGCAAGACCATAATTTATTTCTATCCCAAGGACAACACCTCCGGCTGCACTGCGGAGGCATGCAGCTTTCGCGACAACTATGCCGCACTGACAGCGGCCGGCTACAATGTCATAGGTGTCAGCAAGGACTCTGCGAAGTCCCACACCGGCTTCCGCGCCAAATACGAGCTGCCGTTCCGCCTGCTGGCCGACACCTCTACGGAGATGCTGCAGAGCTTCGGGGCATGGGGCGAAAAGAAAATGTACGGCAAGACTGTCCTGGGGACACTCCGCCGCACCTTCATCTTCTCGCAGGACGGCATCCTGGAGCGAATCATCGAAAAAGTCGACACCAAGAACGCCGCCGGCCAGATACTGGAAGAATAAATAAAACAGGCACCCATCTGGGGATGGATGCCTGTCCGTATTCTATGTAAGAATGGGCTAACGTGAGCCGCCGCCGTGGCCGCCGCCGAAGCCGCCGCCACCGCCGCCGAACGATATCGAGCCACCGCCGCCGGATGAGCGTCTCTGCGCCGCAGCTGCTGCCGCCCTTCTCTGGGCCTGCCTGTCCAGGGCCGATGTCATCATTGAAGAAGAATTGTTGTTGATATTTCGCAGTACGGTGTATGTGGTCGCCATATCCACCATATTCGACTGCTGAGTATATTCTTCCATCACTTTCGGGAACAACTTCTCGAAGTTCTTGAACACCTTGTCGGCGATGCCGAGGGAAGCGGCAAGGATCATATACTTCTTCCAAAGGCCGACTTCGGGCGCCTCACGCTCTGATGCGAGGGTGAAATCGTTCAGGTAATTCTTGAACTCGATGGCGTGACAGCGATCCTCCTGACTGTACTTGTTCCACATGGCGCGGCCGGCAGTCTTTGCCGCCATAGGCCATCCGGTCACAGTCTGGTCGTGCTTATAAGACCATTTCTTGAACTCATCGGCTTCGAGGAGGTTGTTGGCGCCTGCAGCTTCAAAGGCGGCGCTATAGATCTTCCTCTCTATCTCATCGTCCGAATAGAAGCCGTCTCCTTCCCCATTGGCGGCAGGAGCGAAGCGCAGATTGACACGGTCGTCCTTCTTAGGGTCTTTCTCCACCGTAACAACACCTTCCTGGATCCATTTCAGGAAATAGGCGCTCACGATGTTCGAGAAGACCTTGTACTTGTTGGGAGCCAGCATGTCTCCGCACTGGATTAGACTGTACATAGCCGAGGGGTTTCCGTCGAGCGGCACCTCTCTCCACCAGCCGTCTATCTTGTTCTTTCCGAAAATCTTCTTGTCATAGTGACGGCCGGAGATGCGGCGGTAGAGCCTTCTGAAAAGGGCGAAGATCGCATATCCGATAAGCAACAGAGGTATGCCTATGAAGAGGAAGAGGAAAACCCAGAACAGGAATTTCTCGAAGGGCGTCTCACCGTCCTTATAGTCGCTGCCCTTCATTGCCTCCTTGCGAACCTCTTCGAAAGATTTGTCACTGATCTTCAGGCCGTTGGGATTGAACAGGCCTTTGTCGAAGCGCACAAGGGCTGAGAAGAAGCTGCTGTATCTGAAGCGTTCTGTAGATTCGAAGTAGATAGAGTTGTCTTCCAGACGCGAGTCACCTTCCATGCCGAAGCCCCAGAAGCGGACGTTGCATGAATCTGGACTTGCCCAGTACCAGGGCTCACGGTCTGTCTCGTTGACAATCCTGATGGATGCATGCTGAGGCTTAACGTCCCACTCGTCATTGAGGAAATGCCAGTGGAATCCGTCGCAGTCGCCATAATCCAGCACGAGATTGTCGATTATGTAGCAGATGGTGTAAACATGGTCTCCATACTCACCTTGTCCCCAGCAAAGTTCGATATTGCCGCCCCGCTTCTCCACAATGCCGCAGCGATGGGTCTTTGCGGCTAGCGAGCGGTCGGAATCCCATTTGCGGCCGTCATTCTCGTACTCCTTGCCATTCTCGAACACGTGGAAATCGTGGATATAGCTTTGGCCGAGATTGTCGATGGGAATATACCATTCCGTGCCGCTGACAACAGTGACGTCCCATTTCTGGATGACCTGAGCGTTGCCGTTGGCGAACAGATTGACGGTGGTCTCGATATCCCTGATCTCCTGGGCATGCGAAGGGAGAACCGTGGCGCATGTCAGGAACAGGGCCAGATAGAAGACAATATGTTTGCGCATATTATTGCTTTTCAACTGAGGTATTCTTGTCAGGGAAAATGTCGGGAATGTCGGCCTTTGACTTATCCTCTGCGAGGTACTCTTTCGGTAAGAAGCCCAGCATCCTGGCGATAACGCTGCCCGGGAACATACGGGTCTGCATGTTGAACTTGGTGACACAGTCGTTGAATGTCATACGGGCCATACGGACCTGGTCCTCGTTCTTGGCGTATTCTTCCTGAGCGTTCTTATAAAGGTCCAGAGACTTGAGTTCAGGATATTTCTCGACAACGACATTGAAATTGCGGATAGCCTGGCCGAGCATTGCTTCATTCTCATTGATCTGCTCTGCGGTCGGATTTGCAGACTGCACCGGGCGGCGGGCCTCGATAGCATCGATGATAGTCTTGGACTCAACGTCTTTGGCATATTCACGGGCAGTATTGACCATTGTCCTCAGAGAGTCGTAACGGCTCATCTGCTGTACGTTGATCTGTTTAAGCGCATTGTTTGCAAATTCATCGAGTTTGACGAGTTTGTTCTGAACTGAAATCACCCACAGTACGAGCAGTACCACGACGGCGATAATGATAATGAGTGTCATAGATGTAGTTGTTAGATTATTATTTGAACAAATATACTGATTTTTCATTATCTTCGTCTAAACAGCTGTCGTATGTATACCTTCAGGATTATCATTTCTATTATGCTGATGTTTGCCGCAAGACCCGTTTTCAACAATACCGTATGGCAGAACGAACGGTCTGAATTAGTTCTTGACGCCGGCACGATGACCGTGATCACCAGCCTTGAATTCCTTCCCGGCTCAAAAGTCATCCAGCGGATAAGCTCCTATATGCCGCCCCATCCCGCATCTTATATGAATGCGGACGGAACTATCGATACAAATCCCGGCTGGACCTCCGAATGGGAGAAGCAGGGCAAATACAAATACCGCCGCGGCAAGATGACTATTACCTTCGAGGACGACCCCACGATGGAGCTGTCCTACAAGAACAACACTCTTATCGGCAAGTACGAGCTGACTGGCGAGGAAATGGTATTCATGCCCCGTTGAAGAAGGTGCCCACATGGGCATATGCGAAAAAAAGAGAGATGCGATGCATCTCTCTTTTTTTCGCGTGCCCGGAACAGGGCTCGAACCTGCACAGACTATTCGTCCACTAGTCCCTGAAACTAGCGCGTCTACCAATTCCGCCATCCGGGCTCAGGGCAGGTGCAAATGTAATACATTTTTTCTTAAATTTGTTATTCACGTAACAAACTAATCATTTTATGAAACGATTCATTTCCCTGGTGGCCGCCATCCTGGCCTTCACAGTGCTGTGCTACGGCCAGAACACGCCCTATTTCGACACAGAAGCAAACCATATCAACCGCGCAGACATCGGCGCCACTATGCAGTTCGACAACCAGCAGAGAATCTCGCTGGAAGGCATGTGGAAGTTCGATTTCGTGGAAGATTACGACCAGCGCCCCGTCGACTACTACCGGACTGACTTCAACGACAAGAGCTGGAGCGAGATGCCCGTGCCAGGCGTCTGGGAAGTGAACGGCTTTGGCGACCCGGTATACACCAACACCGGTTATGCATGGAAGAGTTTCTTCAGGACCAACCCTCCGGAGATACCCACCGAGCACAACCATACCGGCTCATACAGGAAAACCATCAATATCCCCGCAGGCTGGCTGGAGAGTGGCCAGAGAGTCTTCGCGCACTTCGGCTCGGTGACATCCTGCATCACCTTATATATAAATGGTAAGTTTGTCGGCTACAGCGAGGATAGCAAGATCGAAGCTGTTTTCGACGTTACGGACTTCCTGAAGGCCGGCGACAACCTCTTCGCCTTCCAGGTGCTCCGCTGGTGCGACGGCACATATCTGGAAGACCAGGACTTCTGGAGGCTGTCCGGCGTGGCCAGGGAGTGCTACCTCTACAAGCGCCCCGAGGCCAGGGTCCGCACCATCGAGGTTACCCCCGTGCTGGCAAAGAATTATACTGAAGGCAGCCTGAACATCCGCGGAGCGGCCACCAAAGGTGTGAAGAGCATCTCTCTGGAGCTGCTGGACGCAACGGGAAAGAAGGTTGCCGAAGGCGCTGCGAAGATCGGCAGCTTCTCAGGCAATGACAACACCGACTTCAGGGCCACCCCGGCCCGCAGCGGCGAAAGCGCCTTCACTGCCACCGTCAAGGCCGGCAAGGTGAACCTCTGGAGCGCAGAGACTCCTTATCTCTACAAGCTCAAAGTCACCTCAACGGCCGACAACGGTTCTAAAGAGATTAGTTTTGTCAACGTAGGCTTCCGCGACGTAGCCATCCGCAACGCCCAGCTTCTGGTCAACGGCAAGCCGGTGCTCATCAAGGGAACCGACCGCCACGAAATGAGCGCCAAGGGCGGCTATGTCATGAGCGAGGAAGAGATGTTGCGTGACATCCAGATATTCAAGGAGCTCAACATTAACGCAGTGCGCACCAGCCACTATCCAAACGATCCGAGATGGTACGACCTCTGCGACAAATATGGTATCTACGTAATAGATGAAGGCAACATCGAGTCTCACGGCATCGGCTACGGCCCCAGGACCCTCGCCAAGAATCCAATCTTCAAGACTGCTCATCTGGAGCGCGACAGCCGTATGGTAAGGCGCGACTTCAACCATCCTTCCATCATTATATGGAGTATGGGCAACGAGGCCGGCGACGGCGACAACTTCCAGGCCTGCTTCGACTGGATCAAGGCTTACGACCCTTCGCGTCCCGTTCATTATGAACGTGCCCTCGACTTTGCCAATCCGGACAATACAGTGCGCAGCGAGATATTCTGCCCTATGTATATGTCTC
Organism: Bacteroidales bacterium; assembly: GCA_017617655.1. Taxonomy (GTDB): domain Bacteria; phylum Bacteroidota; class Bacteroidia; order Bacteroidales; family UBA932; genus Equibacterium. The sequence continues at coordinate 26,927 of JAFZVU010000082.1, read as the reverse complement.
CCGAGGATTGCGAGAAATACCTTCAGGGAGGTTACAGGCTCCCGCTCATCCAGTGCGAATATGCCCACGCGATGGGCAACTCCGTCGGCAACTTCAAGGAGTACTGGGACCTCGTCCGCAAATACCCGAGTTACCAGGGCGGTTTCATCTGGGACTTCGTCAACCAGTCGCTTGCAGAGTATGACGAGGCCGGCAACATGATCTACACCATGGCGGGCAGCTACAACAACTACGACCCGAACGGCGACCGCAACTTCAACAGCAACGGCTTCGTGACCGGCAACCGCGACTTCGCCGAGCCTGCCTACGAGATCAGGTATCAGTACCGCAACATCCTCACCACCCCGGTGGACCTCTCAAAGGGTGTCATCAATATCTATAACGAGAACTTCTTCATCGACCTTACGAGATACCGCCTTGTATGGAAGCTGACTGCCGACAACAAGGCCATCGCCGAAGGCGTTGTGAGCGACATCAAGGCTGCTCCGCAGACTAATGTGAAGGTGACTCTGCCTTACGCTGCCGCTCTGGCCAAGGCTGCTGGTGTCGCCGAGATCCTGCTGGATGTAGAATTCCGCCTCAAGGAGGCTGACGGCCTGCTGGATGCCGGCGCTGTAGTGGCCTACGACCAGATGGCCGTCAAGGCATACGACGCTGCTGCCGCATTTGCCCGTCAGACTGCTGCCGCAGAGGGAGAGGCTGTCACCCTGGGTGAAGATTTCAATTACTACTTCGCCACCACTCCGTTCTTCAAGGCCGACTTCAGCAAGAAGACAGGTTATCTGGAACGCCTGACCTACAAGGGTATCGACATGATTACCGACCCGCTGGAGCCCAACTTCTACCGTCCGGCCACCGACAACGACAAGGGCGCCAACCTGCAGCTGCGCTATGCTTTCTGGAAGAATCCGAACATCCAGCTGGAGAAGGTTGAGACTTCGCAGGAAGGTGGCTGCGCCGTAATTACTGCCAGCTACAGGATGCTCGCCTCGCAGCAGAGGCAGGCTGATGCCGTGGCTTCGATAGTCATTTCATACAAAGTAAACGCCGACGGTGTTATTGTGGTCAACGAGAAGATGACTCCTGCCGAAGGAGCCGCCCAGTCTGACATGTTCCGCTTCGGAATGAAGTTCGCCATGCCGCACCGCTTCGCCAACGTGGATTACTACGGCCTCGGCCCGTGGGAAAACTACAACGACCGTTCTTCCGGCGCTCTAGTGGGCGACTACAAGGCTAAGGTTGCCGACATGTTCAGCTACGGCTATGTGCGTCCCGGCGAGAGCGGCACCCGCACCGGCCTACGCAGCTGGAAGGTGGTGGACAACACCGGCTTCGGCCTCGAGCTCACCGCCCCCACCCTCTTCAGCGCCTCTGCAATCAACTTCCGCATGAGCGACCTCGACATCACCGAGAAGGACTATAAGTGGCATGCCGGAGAGCTCGTGCCGCGCCCCGACACTTATGTGAACGTCGACCTGAAGCAGATGGGCGTAGGCGGCATCAACTCTTGGGGAACGCTTCCTCTGGAGCCCTATAGGGTGCCTTTCGGATCCTATGATTTCACCTTCGCGATAAGAATTGTAAAATAAAATTTGGTCTAACGATAAAAATAACTACATTTGTAGCCCCGAAAGGGAAAATTCCTCTTTAGCTCAGTTGGTTAGAGCACCTGACTGTTAATCAGGGGGTCCTGGGTTCAAGTCCCCGAAGAGGAGCCAAAGCGGACAAATCATCGGCAACGGCGGTTTGTCCGTTTTGTTTTATCTCGCAATCCATTGTGTTTATGTGTCTTGCGAACATAAAATCGTTCTCGGCGACAGGTTCAATATCATCATTTTCTTTATCATAATAAACACCTTGAGGAAACAGGATTGTTTGCAAACTTCTCCGTTGCTATTAATTTCAACTGCTTACATGTTGTAAGTAGTTCCCCGGCGCCTTCTTCCTTCAATCTGCTTTTCAGCACCGCCCAGTATGTGCTAGCTCTTTTGGGTGTGGGCTGCTCTGTAAGGGCACCGACAACGTCAACTACAGAAAAGTACCACTTTTCCTCTTCTTCGTCCCAAGCGGTTCTAACTTTCCTGTCTTGGAACAACTGTATTTTCTCTATTTCAGACATGCCTCATCGTTTTCTACAAAAATAAACGATGCGTTCTGCTATTCCAAATCATTGCAAGGTTGTTTTTACGGGTCACGATTGCCAGTGCTTTTTGTTTTTGCTCATTTGCCCCAGTCAAAAAGAATCAGCGCCTGCTTTCTGACCAAGGCAGGGCCATATTAACTTATATGTTATCAATATTAGGCATTATTTATTGTTTATACGATAAATATGATTTACTTTAGAAATCAATCATTACTGTAAACAAAACGAGGAGAAACCATATTGCCTCGAGTTATAGGCCAAAGGCAGCAAGCAGGTTTGTTTATCTCAATGATGACGGAGGCAAGACGCAGTAATTTAGAGCTGTCGCAGTTATTATAGATGTGATGAAGAGTTATTACGTATATATTCTTTGGCTGGCTTGCGCTGCGGCGCTGGTGGGAGGTTGTACGCCTGTTCCTGCGAACAACGGAGAGGATGAGCCTGGGTATGTGGGTGAGCTTATTGAGACGGTGTATGAGGAAAATCGCAACATGACCTTAGATCTGCTCGATATCACCGGGTCTTTCAAGGAAGTTTGCTATAGGAATTATGCAGTTCCTGTGAAGCATACGACATTTGGCGATCTGCCCGACGGATTGAAGCCTAAAGTTAAAAGTTTTGGCATTTCCGGTCAGACGGCTGTTTTCCGTATGAAATGGAAGGGAGAAACTGTATACCACCTGATGAACATATATTTCCTCGAATATATATGTGTCTACAAAGCCTCAGGGGAAAACGTGCGTTTCGAGAGCTCGGCTGAATATGCTCAATTCCTCAAAGATGTCACGGATGTGACTTGCCTGCTGATCATTGATCCTAAGGTGGTGAAAAATGCTGCCGGAGCGCCCAATCTTCTGGTCGGCACCTGGCAGACAGACTGGACTCATCTTCATCACGTTGATGATAATTCCATCGACTTTTCCGACGATCAGGTGACTCTTTACAACGAGCTGCCTTTCAATATTACTGAGGTCAGCCACTTCAATGCCGACGGCACCGGGTATCTGAGGACAGTCAAGACCTTCAAGAACGGAGACAAGGAGGTTGCTCTGGATCCGTTCACTTACTACCTGACCGACTATAATACCAGCGGGAACTATAGTGGATACTACTATGTCTGCTGCTATGCTGCCGGCGACACGATTGAGTATACCGCCCGTTCGCGCAATGGTTTCGAACGTACGTCTGACCACTTATTTGTCTTTGTGACATATCCCTGGTATAAAAAAGGATCAGACCCTTATGCTGGCGAAGACGGAAGCCCAAAATACCGCACTCCGTCAAAAAACAGCAAGTCATTGATTGAAGGCCGCTGGACAGGTACCAGGACCTGCGCCATACCAATATTTGGCATTTTCCAAAACACCTGGGTTTTCCGCAGCGACGGCACAGGGTACCTTCTGGATAATAAACTGTTCTCAGAATCCTTCGTCTATACTGTCGAAGGGTCCGGGTCAGAATTCCAGCTGACTATCTATAAATATGATACTGGTTTCACGGCCGATGACGGCTTCTGGGCAGAAGACGACTTGAGCTATACATACGTTCCAAGTCCCACCCCCAAGGGCTTGACGATGAAGGCAAGAATCTATCAGGACGGCGATCGTCTCGAACTGGAAGGGGAGTTCAACGAAAACAGAGCCGCAGACGGCAGCAAATCACCTGTCGTATACAAGCGTCAGTAAAAAAACAGGCACCCATTTGATGATGGATGCCTGTATCGTGAATCCGGGGTTGATTATTCGATGTTCTTTCTCATGAACATCCAGTCTTGCATCTTACTTACGCCGGGTTCTTCGCCAGTGAACATCTTTGCGGCCTCCTTGTCGCCCTTGAGCCACCATTTCAGCCATGCAGTTGCAACTTTTGCGTAATCGCCGCCGAAGGGCTGCATATATGTGCCGCCGTGGCCGATGCCGTCAAGGCTGCAGAGGAAGGCAGGCATGGTGCCTGACATCTGCCTGAAGTCATCCAGACCGTTCTCCCAGGTGATATCGGTGTTGCCGCCCAGAATCCAGATAACGGATTTCTGTTTCATCTTGGCCAGGCTGGCTTTGTCATCACCTCCGTTGAAGAAACCGCTGTTCATGACCATGATGGTCTTGATGCGGGCGTCGTCAGACATGTGGAGAGCCTGAAGACCGCCGCATGACATACCAGCTGCAGCGATGTTGTCGACGTCGAGTTTGCCATAGTAAGGGCTGCTCGGATCGGCATTCTGTGCAATCACCCACTCGAGGGCCTGCTTCAGACCTGTGGGGTCACCCATTGACATCTGGGGCATACCGCCACCCTGGGGAGCACCGCCCATCTGGGGCATACCGCCCGGCATTCCACCCATCGGCGGCATTCCGCCACCCTGAGGAGGACCCTGGGGACGCTGGCCAGGAGCGCCTTGAGGAGCACCTTCGGGACGCTGGCCGGGAGCACCCTGAGGAGGACGCTGACCGGGAGCACCCTGCGGACGAGGTCCGTTCGGAGCGCCGCCCATCTGAGGCATTCCGCCCGGCATGTCGCCAGTCTGGCCCGGACGCGGACCTTCGATCTGCTGATAGTTGCTGGGACCGATGGCAACGATCAGGAAGCCTTGCGATGCAACCTCATTAAGGAAATTGATATGGCCGCTGGGAGAATTTGCGCAACCGCCATTACCCCATACCAGGACGGGCAGCAGATTGTCTTTACCAAAGACGCTGATGTCCTGCGGACGGAAAATGGTGTGAGTCGCAAGAGACGGTTCTTCCATCATGATTGCCTTGTAAGGGCCTGAACCGCCTTCTTCGACAATTCTTGAATTCTGCGCCATTGCTGGAGCAGCGACAAGAATCAAAATGGCAGCAACTGCCATAAAAGCATAATGTTTCATAACGTTAATTTATTTGATAATACATGGAACATCCGTTTGCTTATCAAAGTTACAGATTCTTTCTTTATTAGAGGCATATTTGTACAAGGCCTGCTGAAATCATGCAGACCTTGTGCATGGAAAAATCACAAAGTGCTGATTAATAAGCTTTTGCGAATAGAGACTGTACAAGGCCTGCGCCATTTTTGCAGACCTTGTACGCTGAACCCGCTAATACTCCTCCTGCTCCTTCATGCCGCAGCCGCCGCGGAACTCATCCACGAGATTGATGGCGTAGGCTTCTTCGCGACTCACTTCAGTTTTTGTCCAGTCGATCTCCCCTTCGTGCCCGGCGTAGTCGCTGATGCGCACTGAGCAGAGGTAGCCGTCCTCATTCCGGGTATATGCGCTGCAGCCGGACATAGCAATGCGGTTGCGTTCCGTCTGGCCCTGTTTGGATACGATATGGCACCATTCGATGACGCAAGTCTTTCCGTCGTCGATGATGGTCTCGTACCTCATGCCCACGCAGGCTGGAATGTATGTGGCCAGCCCGTAGCCGAACTGGTGTGCATTGCGAGACATTTCTTCTTTAGACAGGATAGGTGTACCCCAGGGGTCGTATCCGCCAACTATGCACTCGTCGGCAAAAGCTGCATGAATCTTATCCGGGTTGCAATAAGGAGCATGGTGCAGGGCTTCGTAATAGGCCCGCATGGCCCCCGTGAGCAGACCGGGGTCTCCCATTTCATAATGGGCAGGTTTGAAAATGGGTTTGCGGTAGGGAGTGAGACCCGGAACGAAGGAATAGTGCGTATACATCCTTACCTCCTCCAGCGTAGAAGGCGTCCGCAGGTCGACTATGACGAAAAACGGAACCTCTTCTATGGCTGCATCCACCACGAACTTGAAAACTCCCTCAAGCGCGATGCGGCCGCCGCCGATGGTCTGGAATACCGGGGTGAATGTGGCCGCCGTGGCATTGAAACGGGACAGGAAACCCTCAGCAAAAGAATGGATATCATCAAGACCCTCAAATCGGCCGTAGGGGGCGTCGACAGCGGGGAGTTCATCCCAGAAAAGCTTTTTCTCGCGGAACAGCCCGGCCACATCGTCGGCCTTACCGGCGCAGAGCGCATTTACAAAAGCGAGGTCTGGGGTGTCGGTCCGGATGTCTTGAGGCATATCCTTGTAGAGCCTCTCCAGGTTGCAGGCCTTGCGAACCGGCAGGTCCGCAGTCTTGTCAGATGATCCGCATGCTTGCATCAGCAGCAGGACTGCACCGGCAAGGAGCAGAATAGTAAGTTTTTTCATATTGTACAGACAGAATTAGTACGTTGTCTTGATGCGGGATGCGGTGAGGGTAATGTTGCGGGTAGAGGGAGCCGGAGCAGGATTGCCCTGGAAACGTCGGGGCTCGGGAGCGACTACTGTGATGGTGAGCTCGTCCCGGTCGGGGGAGAAGTTGAAGCGGAAGCGCTCCTGGCAGCCGTTGTTGAACAGGGAGAGGTAGTAGGCTCCCAGTTCGTCGGCGCCTGTCCAAGCACACCAGCCTGCCGTAGTCATCGGAGTAGTGTTCATGGTGTTGGCATACACAGTACCACCGAAAAGCAGGGTGCGGTCGGTGCTGCCCATCTGCCAGCTGTCCAGTCCGAAAGGAATATTGTGGATGGCCTCGCCGGTCTCCAGAGTAAGAGTCATATTGCCGGCGGCATCGAAGCGGAAGGCAATGCCCTTCAGGCCATATTCGTTCTGGTGTATGAGATAACGCAGGGTGCGGGAACGCTCTGCCGGAGCGGCGGACGGTTCAGCAAACGGATGCTTGAGGGCGTAAGGTTCGATGGCGGCCTTCAGGTCGAAATTCTTTACCGGCTTGAGCTTCTTGTCGCTCATGCTGTCCAGCATATTGTAAATAAGCTGGTTGAAGCCGGCCTCGTCGCCGATCTGGCCGTTCGACGCCACCACCAGGTCATACTCCGGGATAACCATGATCAGCTGGTTCTGCCCGCCGATGGCGCGCCACGAATTGTGCCGTCCCATCCACACCTGATAGCCGTAGCCCTGGCCGCCGTCATCCTTGTTGTTCTCCTCCTCGGACAGCTCGGGCCGCTGGAAGATGTGAGGAGTTGTCATGGCCTCCACCCATTCCCGGGCCAGCAGTTGCTTGCCGTTCCAGACACCTTTGTTCTTCAGGAAGATACCCATCTTGGCAAGGTCGGAAGTCTTGCTGTGCATGCCGCCGTTGCCCATGTTTCGGCCGTCCAGGTCCATTTCCCACACCACGTCTTTGATGCCCAGCGGGTCCAGCAGACGCGGCTTCAGATACTCGTAAAGAGTAACGCCCGTCACGCGGGTGATAATCTGCGAGAGCATGTGCGAGCAGGTGATGTTGTAGGCGAACGAAGTGCCGGGCTCGTGGGCGTAGTCCATAGCGAGGAACGAGCGCACCTGGTCGTCGCCCGAGCCCGGATACTGGGTGCGGGCATGCCCGGCCGACATGGTCAGCAGATGCTCCACCGTCAGGCGTTCCAGCTCAGGGGCGGTCTTGGCCGGCATCAGGTCCGGGAAGAAATCCTTTACCTTATCGCTCACTTTCAGCAGCCCTTCCTGCACGGCAAAGCCCACCGCCGCGCCGGTGAAAGTCTTGGTTGCAGAATACATCGCGTGAGGATACTGCGGCCCGTAGGGAACCCACCAGTGCTCGGCCACGACCTTGTCGTGACGCAGTATCATCAGCCCGTGTACCTCATATCCGCCCTCGTCCAGAGCGCGGAAGAAATCTGCGATAGCCTCCGGACGGATGCCCTCCGCCTCCGGAGTGCTGCGCTGCAGGCCATCATCATATTGCTGTGCAGCCATGCTGAGCGAAACGCACACAGCCGCCAAAAGGAGAAATGTCTTTTTCATAGATTCAAACTTGGTTTCTGGAGTTTGAATGTAATGAAAGCAACGCAAAAAACAAAAAGCACTGGCATTTCATTTGGTCCTGCCTTGGCGCGGATTCTTTCTGATTGTGGCAGTAAAATAGTCCGGCGAAGTTATATTGGATTTTCGCGCAAGAGTGTGCGCTAGTCACCCCCTCTGGGAGTGCCTCCAGGGCATGTGAGTAGCGCACACCCCCTGTTAAACGGCCAGTGTGCGCCGTCAACCTGCGTTATACGCTCTGTGGGGCCGATCTGCGGCGCACACTTCTGCACGAACGGCTTGTCGCCAGAGATAGTCTCCCTGCGGAAGTGCGGGATTGCCGCAGGTTATCTTTCTCCTTTCCTCGGTATGAGAGTTTGCTGCCTGAAACGCATACCATGGAGCGCATTTGCGGGTATTTGGCCTCTTTTGGCTCCGCGGTATGAGAGTTATGGACTGAAGTAGCATACCGTGGAAACTCCTGATAAATAAAAAAACTGCGGGCCGAATTCAGCGGTCCGCAGTTTTGTATAAAAAAGTAGTGTCAGGGTCTATGCGTGACGGGCTTCGATTTCGCGGTTGATCTCGTCCATGCGCTCGTCGCTGAGCTCATACTTGCTGATGATGAAGATAGCAAGCAACAGGAGCAGGGCGGGGATGACGCAGACGAGCCAGAGGATACCCTGGAGTGCGAGCGGAGTCTGCTGGGCAGCATCGGCATTGAAGCCGACCCATGCGAGAACCAGACCGGGAACCACGCCGCCGAGAGCCATACCAGCCTTGAAGAAGATGCCGGTGAGAGCGTTCACGATGCCGGCAATGCGCTTGCCAGTGGTATACTCACCGTAAGAGATAACCTCAGGAACGAGAGCCCACATGTAACCGGTAGCAGTGATGATACCCGTAGACTTGATAAACTGAGCAAGGCAGAGCAGGAAGAAATTGCTCTTGGTGGCCGGGATGGAAACGAAGGTATACATCATAGCCATACCGAGGATAGCCACGCCGAGGAAGAGATAGAACATGCCCTTCTTGCCGATCTTACGCTTGATGGCCGGAACGAGCGGCATGAAGATAAACGCCGGAATAGTACCGAGCCACATGAACAGAGTCGTCAGGAGCGGAGTAGCGCCTACATTGAAAGTCATGAAATATGCATCGGCAGCGTTGCTGACGCTCATCATGGCGAAAGCGGTGATGAAGAAGAATGCAACCACGCGGAGCGGCTTGTTGCGGCCGAACTCCATCCACAGGTCGCTGACCTTGACATTGGCAGACTCCTTCTCATCCATAACGACCCTCTCCTTGCACTTAGAGAAGCAGAAGAACAACAGAGCCAGGCCGACCAGCGCGAAGATAGTCATAGTGATGAACCACGCGGGAGCAGCTTCCGGAGTATTGTAAACCGCAGTCATCTTGCCGGTGGCAGGATCGAGAACCTTCGGAGCGAAGATAGCGATGATGATAGGCAGGGACTTCACGCAGAGAGCACCGAGGTTAGCCATGAACATACGGGTAGAGGTAAGGATGGTAATCTCGTTGGTATCACGGGTAAGAGAAGCGTTCAAGGCACCGTAAGGCACATTCACGAGAGTGTAGCACATAGACATGCCGACATAGGTGATGTACGCGTAAAGCAGCGAGCCGCTGAATCCGTTCCAGAAGCAGAGGATTGCCAGACCCACCAGCGGAATACCGCCGAGAACGAGCCATGAACGATATTTGCCCCACTTGGGATTGCGCTTGTCGACGATGGTGCCCACAACGGGATCCCAGAGGACATCCACCAGACGGACGATGAGGAACATCAGGGCAGCAGCGCCCGGCTTGAGTCCGAAGACATTGGTGTAGAAGAAGAGCAGCCAGATGCTTATGGTCTGATAGACTAGGTTCTGCGCCATGTCACCAGCTCCAAAGCCTATTCTCTGGCCCCAGGACAACTTATAGAAGCCTTTCGATTCTTTAGAAGTTTCTGCCATAATATTTAGTGTTAGATTTGACTAGAAAGGTTTGAAACCGACAGCCTCGCGGGCCAGCTTCAGAGTGGCGGAAGCCGAAGCTCGGGCCTTCTCGCAACCGAGAGCAGTCACGCGGTGCAGATAGTCGGTGTCATTATAAATCGCGTCGATCCTCTCCCTGATGGGAGCCACGGTAGCGCAGATGTCGGCAGCAAGCTGCTTCTTCATGTCGCCGTAGCGGATCGAACAGTCGTTCCATTTCTCTTCAAAGAAAGCCACGGTGTCCGGAGCGCTCACCAGCCTCATAAGAGTAAAGAGATTCTCGATAACCTCAGGCTTCGGAGAATTCGGCTCGGTCGGGCCGCTGTCAGTGACAGCCCTCATCACTTTCTTTGTAATGGACTTGTCGTCCTCATAGAGGTATACGCCGTTACCCTCGCTCTTGCCCATCTTGCCGCTGCCGTCAAGGCCGGGAACCTTCACGAGGTCGTTGCCGAAATTGAAAGCCTGCGGCTCGGGGAACACATCCACGCCGTACATGTGGTTGAAACGGCGGGCGAGCAGACGGGCGATCTCCAGATGCTGCTCCTGGTCCTTGCCTACCGGCACATATTTCGAGCGGTGGATGAGGATGTCCGAAGCCATCAGCACCGGATAAGTCAGAAGGCCGGTGTTGACATTGTCGGGCTGCAGACGCACCTTGTCCTTGAAAGAAGCCGTACGCTCCATCTCGCCCTTGTATGCCAGCATGTTCAGCAGGACATAAAGCTCCGACACCTCCGGCACGTCGCTCTGCACGTAGAGGGCGCACTTCTCGGGATCGAGACCTGCAGCCAGATATTCCGACAGGATGACGCGGACTGAGTTATGGAAGTCCGCAGGGTGCGGGTGGGTGGTCAGAGAATGAAGGTCAGCAATAAAGAAATAGCACTTGTGTGTTTCCTGAATCTTAACAAAGTTGCGCAGCGCCCCGAAGTAGTTGCCAAGATGGAGATGGCCGGTAGGGCGTATGCCGCTGAGAACGATATCCATTGTAAATATTAGTCTTTGATGTTGGTGAGGACTTCACGGATCTTAGCCTCGATCTCGTCGGCGAGCTGAGGATTGTCCATGAGAATCTGTTTGACGGCGTCACGGCCCTGGCCGATCTTGGTCTCGCCATAGCTGAACCAGCTGCCGGCCTTGTTGATGATGTTATACTCCACGCCGAGGTCGATTATCTCGCCTATCTTGGAGATGCCTTCGCCGAAGACGATGTCGAATTCAGCCTTGCGGAAAGGCGGAGCCATCTTGTTCTTCACGATCTTGACGCGGGTGCGGCTGCCGGTGGCGTCGTCGCCGTCCTTGAGCTGCCCTATCTTGCGCACGTCGATACGCACTGAAGCATAGAACTTGAGGGCGTTGCCGCCGGTGGTGACCTCAGGGTTGCCGAACATCACGCCGATCTTCTCGCGGAGCTGGTTGATGAAAATGCAGCAGGTGTTGGTGCGCGAGATGTTGGCGGTGAGCTTGCGGAGGGCCTGGCTCATCAGGCGGGCATGGAGACCCACCTTGCTGTCGCCCATCTCCCCTTCTATCTCTGCTTTCGGGGTAAGGGCTGCGACAGAGTCGATTACTATGATGTCGATGGCGCCGCTGCGGATGAGGTTGTCGGCGATTTCAAGAGCCTGCTCGCCGTTGTCAGGCTGCGAGATGAGCAATGTATCGACATTGACGCCGAGATTCTTGGCGTATGTGCGGTCGAAAGCGTGCTCAGCGTCGATGATGGCAGCTATGCCGCCGGTCTTCTGAGCCTCGGCGATGGCATGGATGGCCAGCGTAGTCTTACCGCTGGACTCCGGTCCGTAGATTTCAATTACACGCCCGCGAGGATAACGTCCGATGCCGAGGGCATGGTCGAGCCCGATAGAGCCCGAAGCGATTGTAGAAACTGAACAATCAGGCTGATCTCCCAATTTCATGATTGTCCCTTTGCCGAAATCCTTCTCAATCTTCGAGATGGTGGCCTGCAGAGCCTTGAGCTTCTCCGAGTTCGGAGCGGCCTGCTTGATTTCTTCTTCTTTAGCCATAATGGTGATTGTTATAAGAGTTAATAAACCGCTGATGTTCTTCTCGCAAATTTAATCTTTTTCATACTTTTGCACAACAAATATCGGCCATGAAAACTGCACTTCTTGGAATGAATCTGTGCGAACTGGAAGCCTTGTGCAAAGCGCAGGGCCTGCCACGTTTCGCAGCTAAACAGATGGCTGACTGGCTCTACAAGAAGAAGGTGCGGGACATTTTCCAGATGACGAATCTTTCGAAGGCAGCAAGGGAGAAGCTGGCCGAGAGCTGCGAAGTCGGAGCGAGCGAGGCGGCTGGTTGCATCACCTCCACCGACGGCACGAAGAAATACGCCTTCCCCACCGCCGGCGGCAGATTCGTCGAGGCCGTGATGATTCCGGACGGCGACCGCGCCACGCTCTGCGTGTCCTGCCAGGCCGGCTGCAAGATGGGCTGCAAATTCTGCATGACGGGGCGGCAGGGCTTCCACGGCAACCTCACTGCAGCCGAGATAATCTCCCAGTTCATCAGTATAGACGAGTCCGACAGCCTCACCAACGCCGTCTTCATGGGCATGGGAGAGCCGCTGGACAACTGGGACAACGTCAGCAAGGCCATAGAGATACTGACGGCCGACTGGGGCTTCGCATGGAGCCCGAAGCGCATCACCCTTTCCACCATCGGCATCACCGACAAGCTGAAGGCATTCCTGGACGGCACTAAATGCCACCTGGCCGTCAGCCTCCACAATCCTTTCCCTGAAGAGCGCCAGCAGCTGATGCCGGCCCAGCACAGGCACGACATCAGAGATGTTATTGCGCTGATAAAGAAATACGACTTCAGCGGACAGCGCCGCGTCAGCTTCGAATACACCATGTTCGCCGGCGTCAACGACGACAAACGCCACGCCGACGGCGTGATAGCGCTGCTGAAAGGCATCCCCTGCAGGGTCAACCTCATCCGCTTCCACAAGATTCCGGACAGCGAGCTGGCTACCTGCCCCGGCGAAATAATGGAGCTCTTCGAGCAGAGGCTGTCCAAAGCCGGCATCACCACAACCATAAGGGCGTCCCGCGGCGAAGACATCCTCGCTGCATGCGGCATGCTTGCAGGAAAAGTAAGCGAAAGCTGCGCTACTGGAAATGGATGCTCTGGAAGCCCTCTCCCAGAATCTCAGAACTAGTAATCACATTGATGAAGGCCCTCGGGTCTATCTCCGCGATAAGCTTGCGGAGCTGTATCACTTCGCGGCTGCTGACCACCACATAGATTATGTCGCGCTGCTTGCCTTCATACAGGCCTGTGCCGGGGATAAGTGTGGCGCCGCGGCCCATCTCCTCGATAATGTAGTCGCGCACTTCGTCGATCTTGGAGGTAATAATCATCAGCGTCTTCGAAGGAGCGCCCTGCATCACGCGGTCTGTTATTACAGCAGACACGAAGATGATGAGCCAAGAATACATGGGCAGCGTCCAGTCGCCGAAAGCTATGACAGTAGTCAGGGTGATCAGGCCGTCGACAATGATGGATGCCGTGCCCATAGAAATATGGAAATACTTCCGCAATATCATGTTTATCACGTCTGATCCGCCGGTGGTCGTGCCGGTGCGGTACACCATGCCGAGGCCGATGCCGTAGATCACGCCGCCGAAGACTGACGACAGCATCTGCTGATGCATCTGGGTGAAATCGGTAATGCCAGGATCGAGCAGGGCGTCATAACCGTAGAAAGTATGGACAAGGAACATGAAAAGAGGCAGAAGCAGCGTGCATATCAGCGTCTTGATGCCGAATTTCGCCCCTAGGATGATCGAGCCGATAATCAGAAGAGGGATATCCATGCTCAGGGCGGCCACCTCGGTGCGCCATCCCCACAGATGGTGGAAGACCATCGCAAGACCGTAGGTTCCGCCGGGAGCGAAGCCGTAGGGCTCCACGAAAAGCACAGCGCCGAAAGAATAAAGGAAACAGCCTACGACCATCATGGTGTAGTCCTTCACTGAATCATGGATCTTTATCTTGAACTTCCTTTCCATACTCCAAATTTATAAAAAAACTGACCGGATTGTAACTATCCGGTCAGCCTAATTTTGTCAGTCAGAATGGTGAAGCTTATTCTGCTTTCTCCTCTGCTGCTTCTTCGCCTGCAACCTCGACCTTCATGGTGGCCTTCACGTTGCGATAGCACTTGACTGCTACGTCGTAAACACCGACTTCCTTGATGGCTTCCATGTCGATGTTCTTGCGGTCAACTTCGTAACCCATAGCTGCGAGAGCCTCGGCAACCTGGATGTTGCTTACTGAACCGAATACCTTGCCGTTTGAGCTGACCTTTGCAGGAACCTTAACGGTGAGACCTTCGAGTTTAGCTGCAAGAGCCTCAGCATCGGCGACGAGCTTAGCCTCTTTGTGAGCGCGCTGACGGAGATTCTCGGCGTGGATCTTCTTTGCAGTGGGGGTAGCCATGATAGCCATTCCCTGAGGAATGAGATAATTGGCTGCGTAACCGTTCTTAACCTTTACGATGTCGTCTTTCAGACCAAGGTTCTTGATGTCTTGTTTGAGAATGATTTCCATAGTGCAGCCTCCTTATTTCAACAGGTCAGTAACGTAAGGAAGAAGGGCAAGATGGCGGGCTCTCTTGATAGCCTGGGCCACTTTGCGCTGGAATTTCAGAGAAGTACCGGTGATACGGCGGGGAAGGATCTTACCCTGCTCGTTGAGGAATTTCTTGAGAAACTCAGGATCCTTGTAATCAACATACTTGATACCGGCTTTTTTGAAGCGGCAGTATTTCTTCTTTCTAACCTCGACTGTCGGGGGATTGAGATATCTGATATCGTCCTGTGCCATAGTATTATTCCTCCGTGTTTACAGGTTGTTCTGCAGTAGCGTTGGCCTTCTTTGCGCGACGGCGCTCGGCGTATGCTATTGCGTGTTTGTCCATAGACACAGTCTGGAAGCGGATGATACGCTCATCACGCCTGTACTGGGTCTCCAATGTGTCAACAAATTCAGGTTCTGCCTTGAACTCAATCAAGTGATAGAAACCTGTGGTCTTCTTCTGGATCGGGTAAGCGAGCTTGCGCAGGCCCCAGTCCTCTTCATACACAACCTCACCGTTGTTGCCTTTGATAAGGTCTGTGTACTTAGCTACCGCTTCCTTCATCTGGCTTTCAGACAAAACGGGAGTTGCGATGAAAACGGTTTCGTACTGATTTAACATGATACTTAAATAATTGGTTTTTAATAACTATCCCTATGGATTCTCCAAAGGGGCTGCAAATATACTACTTTAATCTTAAATACCAAATAAATCGCTAACTTTGGGACTGTTATGACAGACAACCGTCTCAGAGTTTTCTGCGAAGCCGCAGAGTGCCTCAACTTCAGCAAGGCCGCCGCCGCGCTCGGCATCAGCCAGCCGGCAGTCTCGAACCATATCGCGAAGCTTGAGGAGGAGCTCGGCTGCGCCCTCTTCGTCCGTTACGACAAAAGCATCATCCTTACCGAGAAGGGCGAGCAGCTGTACAAGATCGCCCGATCCATCCTCGATCAATACTCCGAAATCGACAGCCTGAAGGGCTGACAATAACAAAGGCCGCCTCTAAAGAAGCGGCTTTTTTTTGTGCGAAGTTTATGTGCCGTATTTGTGTTTTGTAAAACACATTTTATAAAGAATTCTGTGTCTTTCAGGAAACATTTGCTATATTTGCCCCATATTGTTGCATATATGGAAAAACTCTTTACCAGACACGATCAGATTATCCGGGATGTTCCGATGGAGTATATCCGGGATTTTGAAGATAAGATAGACTGGGATGCCCGGCTCTCTATGATAAAAGGACCGAAAGGGGTGGGCAAATCCACTCTGATACAGCAGCATATTCGAAAAACCTTTGGTTCTGGCAATCACAAGGCCCTGTACTGTTCGGCGGATTCCGGCTACTTTACTACTCATACGCTTGTGGAGACAGCCGAAGAATTCATTAAGTTGGGCGGGACACATCTCTTTATCGACGAGGTTCATAAGTATGATGGTTGGAGCCGCGAAGTCAAGGAGATATACGATACTTACCGGAACTTGAAGATTGTCCTTAGCGGATCGTCTCTTATTCAACTTAATGACGGCAAGGCAGACCTGTCGCGCAGGGTATCGGAACGGATGATGCCGGGATTGTCTTTCCGTGAATTCCTGCTGTTCGAAGCCGGTATCCGCATTGATCCATTCTCTCTGGAAGATCTCCTTCAAGAACCGTCCGTCTTCTGTTCCCGAATTCTTGAGAAATGTCATCCTCTTGAGCATTTTCGCAGCTATCTGGAATATGGGTACTACCCTTTCTTCCTGGAGAGCAGGAAAGACTTTGCCTCGAGGGTAGAGAATGTAGTAAACTATATCATTGACACAGAGCTTCCCCAGAATCGTGGACTGGAGGTGGGTAATACACGCAAGGTCAAGGCTCTGCTCCAGGTCCTGTCTATTATGCTCCCTTATGAGGTGGATATTGCCAAGCTGTCACGGACTATCGGCATTGAGCGGAAAACAGTACTAAAGTACCTTACATACCTTGAAGAAGCCAGTCTCATCCGTCGCCTTTTCACAGATCTGGATTCCATCACGGATCTCCAGAAACCGGATAAAATCCTTCTGGACAACACCAATCTGCTCTTCACCCTCTCATCGCTTCCTTCTCCTGAAATCGGGACGGTCCGTGAAACCTTCTTCTGCAACCAGATTGCCGCAGCTGGACATAGAGTTGAATATGGGGGACTTAAGACGGGTGATTTTCGAGTTGGAAAGAAGGTAGTGATCGAAGTGGGTGGACCAGACAAAGGATTTGACCAAATCCAAAATGAGGAGGAAGCCTACGTCGCTGCAGATGGCATTGAATCTTCCGTTTCCCGAAAGATTCCTCTCTGGGCATTTGGATTTCTTTATTAATAATAAGGGCCGCCTCGAAAGAAGCGGCTTTGAAACTTCTATTGAAAGTCGATAATCTGCCAACTGTCATAAAAACATACGGAATCTGGCAGATTATTGATTAGATAATTTGCCAGATAGATTATTCTTGGTTTATTTGCGGCAGCTTATAAGATCATGATTGAAGTAATTGTAAGAAAGTCTGACCTTAACTAGAAAAGGTCAATCTCCTTTTCTCGACCAATGATTGCCTTCATGCTTTAGTCCGTTTATCGTGCTATGAACGTAATAAAAACATTAATTCCAGCAAAATAAAGCGGCAAAATTGAGAGAAAACGATTGCATATTGGCCAGGCGATCAGAAGTATTTGAGGTACTCCTCTTTATCGGGGACATTGGAATCCTTGACCATTTTCTTGAGGCGGCTCTTCTTTGCGTCCAGGGAATTTGGAGTTTTCTCGGTAAGGATAATCGAAATGGTCTTTGTGTCGTAACCGGCGACGTAATAGCAGAACAGCAAGTAGTCAATTTCTTTTAAATTGGGATAATCTGTACGGAACCGTGAGACAAGTCCATCCATGTCCTTGTCTATGGCCTTTTCAAACATATGCCCGGTCTCTTCCTCTCCTCTTATAGCTTTAAATACATCTTGTATATGATTATATGTTGCCACGTCCTTGATTCCACGGCTACGGTTCATCTCGTAGGTCTCATAGAGTTGGGCAATATACCGGAAGTGCTCGCGGAATGTTTCCTGGAACTTTGCCTTGAGCGCATTTATCTTCACATCTTTCTCGTCTGATGATTTCTGTACATCAACCAGATGGCCTTTTATGTATTCCAAATCTGCGGCCGCCTGAAGGATGCGCTCCTTATGCCTGCGTATGACGTTCAGACCGATATAAAGCAGCAGCAGGAGTATTGAGATTGACGTTGCAGCAACGAGCACTGCTATGGTTCTGCTGTTTTTACTCTCCGTTCTCTTCTGTTCTGCCACTGCAGAAAAATAATCCCGCTGCGCAATGGAGAGTGACTGCTGGAGAGCTTTATTCACGCCTTCTGCATTATAATCTACTGTTTTCTTCAAGTAATTGTATGCCTCGCGATAATCACCTTGTTGTTCACTGATTTTTCCTTTCCAGTAAGATAATACGCCAATTGTTGAAGGATCGCTCTCTTCTAAATATCTGAAAACAATGTTTGAACGATCCTTATCTCCTATACTCCATAAAATATATGCATAAGCAGCAACTGCCTCTTTAGTGAGTTTAGCTCCAGCGGCTAATGCATCTTCGAACATTGTTTTTACTTTCTGATTATTATTATCTCCTCGCAATGAAAGAAGATATGCGTAATGATATAGGCAGTTTCCCCGCAGATGTTGTTTCAAATCAGGAATGGATAATAAATATCGGTACAGAGAATCTGCAGTTTCGTAGTCATTTCGATTAATACAACTAACTGCTTTTCTGGATAATGCAGCTCTTATCTGAGTAGAATCACCACAGGAGTTAAAATACTCTAATGCCTTATCTACACAATGCCCCTCTTCTACGACATTGTAGTTCTGGTTATATGCATCTGCCATCGCGATGTAAACCATGCCCTTATATTTATCATAAGAGGAAGCATTGCCTTCTTCGAGTGCACGTGTAAGCACTATGATAGACTCAACAAATTTACCTGCATTAGCATGTATTCGGCCCAGATAATAGAGAGCCTTCAATCTCTGATCTGGATTTCCATGCCTTGAATAGTAATTCACAGCATCCATCACCACAGCCGTATCTGTGGTGTCTATATAACATTTGTCAAGAGCCATGCTGTGAAGTAGAGAATAGTGAGCCTTGACTTTCTCGGATTTAACATTGTCCATGTCCAGTTCGCGCAGAGCTGCGAGAGCCGACTGAGGGTCGCTATCGACATAAGCGTCAATTGCATCCAACTTGTTATTAAAGCGAAGTCCACTACAAGCATTAAGCAATACAAGTATAAGTATAATAATCAGTTTTTTCATAAACGAATGTAGTAAAAGAATCAATAGTGAGTGTTAATATGGTGAAGTATGCGGCTCTGAAAAATAACTACAATTAACTCTATTTTGATGCCTTTGTTGGTGCAGTGTAAGATTGTTATTTCTTCATATTTCTTAAATCGCTGAAAGCCAGCGCGCTACATGGGTCGCATCGGGCAATTTTGTAAGATTGAAGATAATCTACCCAACAAGACTTCAGGCTAACTTTGTTAAAACCAAAACAAAGTTTATTATGAAATCAATCTTCAAGTATCTTTTGGCAACTACTTTTGCTGTATTTCTCTCTTCCTCCGTTTATGCAAAAACAGATGAAGTACCTTTTCCTGTTATCATAGAAGATGAATAAAGTATTATATTTCCAAAAACATAATCATGAAAAAAGTATTATTCTTTGCATTATTTGCCATGATGGCAATTATGCCTCCTTCATGTATGAGCATGATGGACAGGCTGGAAGGTCAAGATGAAGAAGGAACTCTTACAATCGACCTTAATAGCAACAACTCTGTTGCTTATGAAAACGGACAGACAATGTATGACTATGTATTGACAATTGGGATAAAAGATGCATCAGGGAACGATCTGGTTGCGACGTTAAAGGGTGATCGATGGGTGCCTGAAAGGGAGACATCGCCATGGAGAGGACAAATCAATCCGGAAGATTATAAACTTGAAATCCTCTTGTCTAATCCGAATGAAGCATACGATAATTCTATCTATGCCAATAGGGTATCAATAGTAGATGGAAGTCCATTGTTTATACGCGACAGCAAAGATCTGGAACATCTTCGTCCTACTTTCAGGCTAGCACAATATGGTGATGATTATAGATGGTTGCCATATTTTGACAATAAAACACTACAGTATTATGACTTTGACAGGCAGTACTATCTGCTGAGTACCTTCAGTGACGGATGCGGCAACGGGCTCCAGGATCATCTGACATACAGGTTTTCTTGCCCTTCAATATTTGGCGATGATAATGAACATGAAATCGTTGCTTATTGGGCAGAAGAGGACGTAAAATACACAAGCAGTGAAATGCAACAATTTCCGAAATGTATTAAAGTATTGTTCGATGAAAAAGAGGTTACTTTTGCTAATAGAACATATATGCCAAAAGATTTCAGGGTTAAAGAAGGAATGACCGATCCCGAAAGAGCTATGCTGCCGAGAGAGTATTATGCTGCATTTGTCGATATCGTCCTTGACAAATGACTCCAAGCAGAGATCTAAAATAAAGGCCGCCTCGAAAGAAGCGGCCCTTATTATTTTTGTGCGGTGGTAAATCTACTTCTTCGGGGCGTCTTTGAGGACGGCGACGATGAAGTCCCAGAACTTGGCGACGCTGGGCACGTACACTCTTTCGTCCGGAGAGTGGGGCGAGCAGAGGGTCGGGCCGCATGAGACCATGTCCCAGTTGGGATACTTGGCTCCGAGGATGCCGCATTCCAGGCCGGCGTGGATGGCCATCACTGCGGGCTCCTTGCCGTAGAGTTTCTTGTAGACCTTCTTCATCTCGGCGAGAATCGCAGAATCCATATTAGGCTTCCATCCTGAATATGCACCTTCGAATTTCACCTTGGCTCCGGCGAGCTCGAAAGCGTTGCGCATCTGCTCGGCCATATCCATCTTGGAACTGTCGATAGAGCTGCGCAGCAGGCTGCTGACGGTGAATACTCCATTGACTGTCTTCACTATGGCAAGGTTGCCTGAAGTTTCGACCATGCCGGGCATGTCGAGGCTCATCCTTGACACTTCGTTGGCACAGGCGGAGATGGCCATTATCATCTTCATGGCGACATTGCCGGCGATGATGGTCTTAACCTTGGTTTTCTTTGCGAAGATTTCCAATGCAGGATCGATCTTGCCAAGTTCGTTCTTCACCTCGGCGAGCACGCGGGCTGCGACAGCTTCTACTGCAGCTGCTTCTGCCTGGGGAAGGGCGATCGTGGCGACGCACTCGCGCGGAATCGCATTGCGCAGGTTGCCGCCCTCGATGCAGGACAGCTTGGCCTTGTGCTCACGCATCAGCGGCAGCAGCACCCTGGCCATAACTTTATTGGCGTTGCCGCGGCCCTCGTTGATTTCCATGCCGGAATGGCCTCCGCGAAGGCCTTTCACGGTGATTTCGTATGCCACGAAGCCGGCAGGCACAGGTTCTTCCTTATACTTGCGGGTAGCGGTTACATCCACTCCGCCGGCGCAGCCGACGTACAGTTCGCCTTCGGTCTCGGAATCCATGTTGATAAGGATGTCTCCTTTCAGCAGGCCGGGAGCAAGTTTGAACGCACCGGTCATTCCGGTTTCCTCGTCGACAGTGAACAGAGCCTCGATGGGGCCGTGTTGCAGGTCATCAGCCTCCAGGATGGCCAGAGCAGTTGCGACGCCCAAGCCGTTGTCGGCGCCGAGGGTGGTGCCGGTGGCATAGACCCACTGCTCGCCGTCCTTCTCCACTATGCGGGGAGTAATCGGATCTTTAAGAAAATCGTGCTTTACGTCATTGTTCTTCTGAGGCACCATGTCCATGTGGCCCTGAAGTATGATGCCCTTGCGGTTCTCCATACCCTTGGTGGCGGGCTTGCGGATGATTATGTTGCCCATGGGGTCCTTGATGGTCTCGAGACCGTGGTCGCGGCCGAATTTCTCAAGGAAAGCAGAAACCTTCTCTTCGTGTTTGGAAGGTCTCGGAATGCGTGTGAGAGCATAGAAGTTCTTCCACACTCTCTCGGGGTTAAGATGACTTATATCCATAATATTATTTTAAAACTGAGTTCAAGGGGAATGATACTGTCTGGCCGAACTGGTAGATCGGGATGCGGGTCTGCAGCAGAGTCTGGCTGCCGTCCATTATCCTTGCGGTGGCAACTACAGGCACTCTGTAATACACTGTGCCGGCAGTCACGGGCTTGGCGCCGGAAGATATTCCGTCGGTGGCAACTTCGGCGGGCTTGTCGAAATTCAGCACGAGGACTATGGGGCGTCCTGCTACTTCATTCGGCGGCAGCAGGCCTTCAGACTCGGAGATCCTGAATGCCACATACATCTGGTTGGCGGTCTTTGCCGTGGGCACTACATCGAAGTTCATGGTCTGGATCGAAGTGGTGCTGGTGCCGTAGAACAGGCTCATGTATTCCTGCTCCAGCCTTGTGATCTCAGATATGGCAGCCTGCATGGCCTCTCCGCTGTAGGTAGCGTCGGTGTCGCCGGTGATTATCTGCATACGGCTCTTGCGGAGGTCGAAGATGGTATTGGCGGTCTCCTGGGCTTTCTTCTCAAGAGATTTCTCAACCACCTGGCTTTGGGAAACTGCAACCCTCTGGAATCCTTCGGCAGTATTGACAGTCTTGTAGAGGGTGGTGGTGGCGCTTGTGAGATTGCCGTTTACATCCTTGCCGGCGAAGACGTCGTTGTTGGCAATAGACGGGAATCTCCATGACTCCGGCTTGCCGGTGTAGCTGTCAGAAGTGACTATGAGGCCCTGCGAGCAGAGCTGGAGGAAATTGGCCGCTGCGGTCCCTCGGCCGGAGAGGTTAATAGCGATCCTTGTAGAAGGGTCGGCCTCCAGATAGGGGGCCAGGTCGATAGACTTGAGGGTATATGTGACCTGATCTGAAGTACGGGCTTCCGAGCCCATGTATTTCTGGGCATACTGGGCGTACGGGCCTGCTACGAAATTTTCTTTCTCGGCCACTACGGTAAGCATCACCGAGGTCTGGGGCAGAGAGTAGATCACTACGCCTGCGGGCTGTTCCTGCCCTGCTTCCAGGATCTGGGCGTCCGCCGTCCGGAGGCCTGCAACCATGCAGAGCAATACACAAAGGGTTCTTGTCAAATGTTTCATATCGTTATTGTTTGTTTTTGTCATAAATAGGAAGATTCTTCCATCTCTTGTGGCTCCAGAGCCAGTTTCCTTTGTTCGCCATAATGTCTCTTTCGAGTTTCGCCGCAAAGGATTTTGTGATATCTCCCTGCTGCGTGCCGGCCGGGTCTTCGCAGATCTCTTCGCACTTTATAACATATCGGCTGCGGGCGGTTTTGTTGATGCCGATGTATGCAACAGGCATGCCTGTCTTGCGGGCTATGGCCTCTGCGCCGGCCACCCATTCGGTCTTCAGGCCGAGGAATTGCGTCTCGACGCTGCCTTTCCCTTCGGGGCACTGGTCAGCTATGAAGAAATACACCCGCGGGTCGTCCTTGTGCTCCAGCGCGTAGCGAAGGAAGCCCCCGGAGGGCACCAGATTCTTCTGCTTGAACTGGTGGAAGCTGCGAAGGCGCAGGAAGAGCTCTTCGCTCAGCGGGCTGGACATGGTGTGATAGGCGCTCATCACGTTGTCGTATCCATACTCAGCCTCGTCGCTGTAGACAGGCAGGCCGGGCAGCAGCTCCCAGTTGCCGGTGTGCCCCAGCAGGACCACCACGCTGCCGTGGCGGACGAACATGTCGTTGAGCATGCTTCCGTTTTCCACGCTGCACACACCTTTTTTCTTTATATGCGCGTAGCTGCGGGTGAGGCTCCACACCGTCTCGCAGATTATGTCGGCTATATGCAGATAGTAACCCTTCGCGAGACTTTCCCTCTCGCTGTCCGGAAGATCCGGGAAGGCCTTGGACAGATTGGTGCGGACTACCGGCAGCCTGTATTTAAGCACCGGCCCGAGCAGCCACGCCACGAAGCGGGCCAGGACATGATGCACGCACAGCGGCAGCAGCGACAGAAGGACTGTCGGAACGAGGAGCGCATAGACTGCCAGAGTGCGTAAAAACTTCATCCCGGAAGGATTTTTAATTCATTCAAATTTAATACTTATTTCAAAATTGTTAAATTTGTTATCTCAGTAAGCTAAACTTAAATCTACTATGTTCAAAGGACATCCTAAAGGCTTGTATGCTCTGGCTCTTGCCAATACAGGCGAAAGATTCGGTTATTACACCATGCTTGCCATATTCATGCTGTTCCTCCAGGCTAAATTCGGATGGGGCGGCTCACTGGCCAGCACAACTTATGCAATTTTCCTGGCAGCAGTTTATTTCTTCCCTGTCGTGGGCGGTATCCTGGCCGACAAGATCGGCTACGGCAAATGCGTCGTGACGGGTATCTGCGTGATGTTCCTGGGCTATGTGGCCCTGTCCATCCCCACCGCGGCCAACACCCTCGGCGTGGTGCTTATGCTCGGCGCCCTGCTCTGCATCGCGATAGGCACCGGCCTGTTCAAAGGTAACCTCCAGGTGCTGGTGGGCAACCTATACGACGACCCGAAATATTCTGCAAAGCGCGACTCCGCATTCAGCCTGTTCTACATGGCCATCAACATAGGCGCCATGTTCGCTCCTGCGGCAGCCACTGCCATAACCAATAAGTTCCTCGGCAAGGCCGGCCTCATCTACAAGGCCGACATCCCCGCTCTGGCGCACCAGTTCCTGAACGGCACCATCACTCCCGAGAACACCGCCAAGCTGCAGGACCTGGCTTCGCTGATGCCCGGCAGCCCGGCTTCGATGCCTCTCGACCAGTTCAGCTCATACTACATCGAGCACCTCGCTTCTTCATACAACATGGGCTTTGCAATCGCCTGCGTTTCGCTGATCGTGTCGATGCTGATATATGTATTCACCCGCAACTGGCACAAGCATGCTGACGTCAATGCCAAGCAGGCTGCCGCCAAAGGCAATACCGATGTTGTCGAACTTACTCCGAAGCAGACCAAGGACCGCATCGTGGCCCTCTGCCTCGTGTTCGCAGTAGTAATCTTCTTCTGGATGGCGTTCCACCAGAACGGCCAGTCCCTCACATGGTTCGCCCGCGACTACACCCAGGACTACGCAAGCGGCTGGATAAGGATGGGCTTCAACATCTGGATCCTCGCGCTTATTGCCGCATCGGTCTACACCCTCTTCGGAATCTTCCAGTCTGAGACCCGCAAGGGCAAGTTCATCTGCGGCTTCGTGACGGCCTTCCTCTGGTGCGCCGCATACGCCATTTTCAGGGGCATTCCCAACCCCATCGAGATCCAGCCTCAGCTCTTCCAGCAGTTCAACCCGTTCTACGTGGTAGCCCTCACTCCGGTGTCAATGGCTATCTTCAGCTCGCTGGCAGCCAAGAAGACTGAAAAGTATCCGAAAGGCATGGAGCCTTCAGCTCCCAAGAAGATCGGTCTCGGAATGTTCGTCGCCGCCGTCGGATATGTAATCATGATGCTGGCCTCAAGAGGTCAGGCCTCACCTGCTGAGCTGGCCGGCACTGTATCTCCCGACCCGGTTGTTCCGGCTTACCTCATCTCGACCTACCTCGTGCTCACCTTCGCCGAGCTGCTGCTCAGCCCTATGGGTATCTCCTTCGTGACCAAGGTGGCTCCTCCGAAATTCAAGGGCTTGATGATGGGTCTCTGGTTCGCCGCCACCGCAATCGGCAACTACCTGAGCTCTATCCCCGGACTGCTTTGGGACAAGGTTCCGCTCTGGGCTAACTGGGGCATCCTGATGGCTCTCTGCGTAATCGCCGGTGTCATCATGTTCGCAATGCTCCGTAAGATCGAAGCTGCAACCGAATCATAACGCTATATGCGCCGCTTAAGGATTTTTCCGATTCTGTTAGCCGTCCTTCTGTTCCATTCTCCGGACGTGAGAGCGGAAGGAGAGAGTCCTTTTGCGTTTCAGGAAAGGAGCCTGGACCTGGGCAAGATCAAGGAGGCTGACGGTCTTGTGAGCGGCAGCTTCTGGTTCATCAACCGCTCCGGCAGGCCGGTACAGATCGACATGGTGGCCACCAGCTGCGGCTGCACCACCGTGGATTATCCCACCAAACCTGTCCAGCCCGGGCAGATGTGCGAGCTCGTGGTGCGCTTCAACCCTGCGAACATGTCGGGCAAGGTGTACCGCGACGTCACCGTAGTAACAAGGACCAGCGAAGACCGGCTTACCGTCACTGCAGACGTGGAGCCGACTCCGGTGGGGCCTGAGAAGACGTATCCCAGCATAATCGGCAGTGGCATACGCTCCCGCGACGTGGCCTACCGTTTCGGCTATGCCGCCCAGGGCCGCAGCCAGAGTCAGAGCATCACCCTGTACAACGGTGGCGACAGGACCGTGCTCCTTACGGCACAGAGCAGCAACCCGCACCTGAAGGTGAAGTGCCCCTACTCTTTGAAGCCGGGAGCGGCCGACGGCATGACAGTGACCTACGAAATCCCCGTTTCTGCATCCAACTACGGCATCTGCGACGACACTATAACTCTGTATGTCGACGGAGTCAAGGCGGAGCATCCGATCCGCCTGAGCGCTATAATGGTGGACGACCTGGACCGCAACGACAAAGATGCGCCCTCGATGAGGATAACTCCTTCGTACTTCACCCTCAGCGACATCCGCAAGGGGAAGACCGTCAAGAAACAGGTGACAATCTACAACGACGGGCGCAAGCCGCTTGTAATAAGACATGTGAAACCTTCTGACGATATAGTCACCACCCTGCAGGCCGGCGTCACTGTCGCCCCCGAGGCGAGCGCGGCGTTCGACATAAGGGTCACGGCTCCGAAGTCCGCTTCAGTATCTGACGGGAGCATCTTCATCATAACCAACGACCCGCTCAGGCCGCAGAAGGAAATAACCATCAGAACCAATACCAGATAACTTAAACTTATACTCATGAAAAAACTTATCCTTGCCTTCGCTGCAGTGTCGATGCTGGCATTGACATCCTGCAAGAACAATGCTTCAGGCGATTATGAGTACCCGTTCCAGAATCCGAATCTGAGCACGGAGAAGAGGGTTGACAACATTGTCTCCCTGCTTACTCCCGACGAGAAGATCGGCCTTATGATGAACGGATCCATTTCGGTGGAGCGCCTCGGCATCCCCGCCTACAACTGGTGGAGCGAGGCCTGCCACGGCATCTGCACCAACGGTGCTACAGTTTTCCCTCAGGCCATCGGCCTTGCTGCAACCTTCGACCAGGACATGCAGTATGAAATCTACACTATGGTTTCCGACGAGGCCCGCGCCCACTGGAACATCACCAACCACAACCAGATGGACAAGACCGAGGCTACAGGCGGCATCTGGAACCAGGGCCTTTC
>JAFZVU010000081.1 GCA_017617655.1 Bacteroidales bacterium | reverse complement strand
CCTGCGAAAACGAAAAGTTTTCTCCCGGCGGCGCTGCGGGGGGCTCTGGGGAAGGCCCTCCTCGCTTCGCCGAGGAAAACTTTTGTATGGAGGCTCAACCAGCCGCGGTGGGGATGAGTTTATCTCCAGCCAGAATAGCGAGCCGACAAGCTAAGCTCTCTATTTCCGGCTAGGATAAACTCGGCGCTGCACCGGCATCTGGCCCCGCAAACGGCCTTTTCACGGGCCAGACGGGCTCTGAGCGAGCATCTGGCCCCGCAAACCGGCCTTTCACGGGCCAGACGGGCTCTGGACGAGCATCTGGCCCCGCAAACCGGCCATTCACGGGCCAGACGGGCTCTGAACTGGCATCTGGCCCCGCAAACGGCCCTTTCACTGGCCATACGGGCCTCGAGCAGACATCTGGCCCCACAAACCGCCCTTTCACGGGCCAGACAGGCTCTGAACTGGCCCCGCAAACGGCCCTTTCACGGGCCGGACGGGCTCCGGGAGGCCAGACGGGGTGCAGGCGGGAGGCTAGATCAGCGAGATCAGCAGGTAGAGGAAGTGGGCGATGATGCCGGCGGCGAGACCTGCGATGGTGTGGGCGCCGAGGGCTTTGGAGATGGCTTTGCGGAAGCCAAGGGCGTCGAGCATGGCAGTATGGGTGGAGAGGAAGCCGCTCCAGCACATTCCGATGGCGGTGAAGACGGCGATGGCGTTGCCGTCAAGCAGACCTTCAGCATTGAAGGTGGGCAGCAGACCGAGCGCAGCACCGACTGAGCCGAGGGTAGTCATCGGGAAGGCGATCAGGCGCATGTCGCCGAAGCCGAAGAGCCATTCGAACACCCAGTGGATCTTCTGGGCAAGCCAGGGTAGGATAGGGACGCCCTGATTGGCGGCTCCGGTGTAGCCTTCCGGTCCGGCGCCAAAGGTAATCAGAATCACCATCGTGGTTATGACGAGTACGCCGGGGATGATGGCCAGACCGAGCTCCACACCGCTCTTGCCACCGTCCAGGATGGCATTGAGGCAGCGCAGGAATATGCTCTGCTTCTTGCCGTCCTCATGCTGCCCCTCGTCTGCCGAAGCGTCAGCTACGACATCTACGGCCGGAGTATCGAGCTCCGGGAAAGACTTCAGACAGCTGCGCTGCATGATACGAGTAGATATGATTGAGCCGCAGAAGGCACCGAAAAGGCCGACCAGCGCACCGCCGGGCTGACCGAAACTGATCATGGTGACAATCACCACGAAGCCCATGCCGAAGGCCGTACCGAAGTTGGTCAGCGACAGCAGCTGGTATTTCTTGAAGTATGACGAGAACGACTTGTCCTGGGCCAGCGAAATGATGGCCGGATTGTCAGACAGGAAGGTCATTATGGCGCCCAGGGCCGCTACTCCGGGAAGATTGAAGAGCGGTTTCATAAGCGGCTTCAGCACTCGGCCGATCAGGGCAACCACGCCGAACTCCGACATAAGCTTCGACAGTGCACCGGTCAGGACAGTGATGCTCATCAGGTAGAACACAGTGTTCAGAAGCAGCCCGTGGGCAGTCCGCATGATCGTGTTCAGGAGGTTCTCGCCGCCCATCCTGGCTCCGAGCGGGATGAAAAATACCAGAAACAGAATGATGAATATCAGCGCCTCGATGGAAGTCCTGCTGGGAGGCCAATGTTTTCTTGTTGTCATTGCGAAAGTTAATCTGCGTTTTTAAAAGGTTCGCTGGCTGCCTTGAACATGCGTCGGGCGTCAGCAGGTGTCATGCCGGTAGAAGCCCTGGCAAGGTCGGGTATATTGAATGAACGGAAGTTATAGTCGTAGAAACGGGATGATTTCTGGGGCAGGACGAAAGGCTTTGTGGGATTGCCGTCAGTGTCCAGATGACAGAAGTAGGGTTTGCCGTATTGGCCGTCGCCGCGCTTGCTGGCAAAAACGAACCAGCGGCTGCTGGAAGACCAGCTATGGTAAGTGTCTGACTTGTCGCCTTTGATGCTTTCCAGCGCACGGACCTCACCAGTGGCCAGGTCGGCCAGATAGAGAGTGCTCTCGGTGTGGAACAGGGGGAAAGTTCCGTAATCGGCAACGGTGAACATCAGCCAGTGACCGTCCGGCGAAGCCTTGGGGTGGCATACGGATGCATTGTTGGCAGGGCCGCTCCAGACAGTGTCGACCTGCTCGGAGATATGGCCGTTGCTGGCGTCGAAATCGGCGCGCACCAGCGAATAGAGCACCTCATGTACTCTCTCGGGCACCTGGAGCGTATCGGCAACGCAGTAGAAGACAGAATTGCCGTCGGCCGAGAAGCAGGGAAAAGTCTCGAAAGCGTCCGCACGGGCTACATGGGGGAGATTGATCATCTCGTTGCGGTCGAAATCAGCCACCGTCAGGTCGGAAGCAGTGTCATACACTTCCATGCGGCTGCCGGCAGTGGTGTGGAGCCCCGGAAGAATGATGTTAGTGGAGAAGACCCCGAAGCGGCCGGAAGGGTGGATCTCGCCATAAACGGTACCGGAGAGCATTCCCTCTGCGTTGAGGGTGAGTTTGCGCAGCTTGCCGTCGCGGTTGAGGACGGCGCCGCCCTGCGGCCCGCGGATGTAGTAGAGCGACAGGTCGCCGCGCTGCTGACCGTGGATGTGGCAGTTCATGCAGGCATTGTCAGTAAGGGTATGGTCGCAGATGACCGTCTCGCTGAAAGTCTCGATGTTGCGCTCCATGATGGACACTTCGTTCCACATCTGGTAGGCCGGCTCTATGAGGCGGTAGGTGAGCCAGCCGTCTATGGCGTCCTCACTGACATATATAACCCAGGAATCTTTCATCGGCCTGCCGTCCACCACGGCTTCAGCCTCCACGGAGATGGCCTTCCCGGCGGCATCGGCGAGGAATGATTTCCACTTGGCCAGCGGCCATTCCACCCTCGTGCCGCGGATGGTAACAACCTTGCCGTCAAGGGTAAAAGTAGTGCGGGCCTTGCGCACTCCCGCCATGGCGTAGCGGTAGTTCAGCGGAGCGATATTGGCCGGGATGGTCACATCCTTGTAGTCGGGATATATCACCAGCGGCCCCTCGCTGCCCGCAATTGCGGTGGCAGGATCTCCATGGCTGCATGCAAGCAGCAGCAGGCTGGCGGCAGCCACTATGGCAGACCTATATATCATAGTGAAGCACTTCATTCCCCTAGCTGCCTCGTGGCAGCCTCCATATAATAAAACCAATATGTATTGCGGAACTTCTCGGGCCGCATGAAGAATCGGTCCATCCGGTCGACTATGCTGGTGGGGATGCCGAAGCGGGCCAGATTCTCTGCGTTGAGCGCATCCTGCTGGCTCAGCCAGACAAGGATGGCCTCCTGATAGGTATGGTAGTCGATGGGCTTGGCGGCGTAGACCTCTGCGAAATGGTCGAGGTCGAAAATCAGCATGTCGTAGCAGAGCAGATATTCCCGCGCCATATCATTGTCGGGATTGGCTTCGAGCAGGCCGGCCATCACTGCACGGAACGCTCCGTTGTTGCTGTAGACGAAGTCTTTGCCGGCCAGTTTGGAACGCGCTGCTTCCAGCTCCGTGGCGGTAGCGGCGTCCTGACGCCCCGGCATCATCTTCATTGCCCATCTGCCGTAGAAAAGAGTCTTGCTGAGGATTTCGAGGTATTTCTGCGCGGCGCCGTACTCCCCGCTCAGGAGATTGACCTTGGCCAGACGCTTGATGTAGCGCACACCGGTGTGCTTGGGCGACGCCTGAAGCCCGATGATGGCGCTCTGCTCGGCAGCAGTCATATCTCCCAGATGGAACCACGCTTCCCCCGCCAAAGTGTTGCTGAAGGCGTTGTGCTCCGGAATAATCCAGATAAGAAGGCTGTACATGCTGTTCTGGGCGTAGTTGAAAAGATTCTTGCCCAGCTGCCCCTTCATCGCATTGGCGAGATTGTAGCAGAAACTGGCCTCCGTCATGTAGAGGTCCTTTCCGGAACGCTTGATGACCTTGTCCCAGTGTTCCCGGCTCACTTCGGTGTCAAGGCCGATTATCTTGTCGTAGGCCAGCACAGGCACACCCCATGGCTTACCGTAATACTTATGGACAGGGAAGGCCAGAGCCCAGACTCCGAAAGCCAGCGCTAGTGCCGCGGCGACAGCTTTCATCCAGCCCTTGCGGAAACTTAGCGCGAGCAGCACCAGCGACAGATAGCCCAGAGTGGCAATAGTGTAGCGGGTGGAGAAGTAATTGTCGGTCTCGCGGAAGAAGGACCACAGGAAAACCACCGCAGCTATGGCCAGCGACGGCCATTTGCCGAGCACCTTGCGGCAGATCCTGTATGTCACGGAGCCGATAGCAACGAGCAGGAGGGTTATTACGAGTGGTCCCACGACAGGCAGGCCGAAGAACTGGTCCAGAAAATCACAGACGAAGCGAGCCATCCAGCCAGAGCCGTGATAAGTCTGGCGGATATAGTCCGTGTCGAACAGAAAGAGATTCATCTGTTCCCTGCGCATCAGGTGGTAGGGATATGCCAGCAGGAAGAAAGAAAAAGTGGCTGCGGATCCTATGGCGGCGGCTACCGCTCCGGTGTGGTTTGAGAGGCTTTGTCTGAGATTCTTAAACACTTTACAAATATGCAAAAAATCCCGTTAACTGTTATGCTTGCGGTCATAAGTGGCAAGCCAGATCTTAGGAGTCATCCCCGTAACCTTCTTGAAGGTGTTGTTCAGCGCAGAGGCGCTGGTAAATCCGCAGGCTTTGGCTACTTCAGCCTGGGTGGCGTCGCGGTGATTGATGATGTAGCGCTGAGCATAGTCGATGCGCAGGGAGTTGATGAAATCCGGGAAGGGCATCTTGTAGGTACTGTTGACCAGCTTTGAGATATATGTCTTATTGGTGCCTAGCCTGTCGGCAATGTATGTCACTGTGAGCTGCGGCTGAAGGAACATCTGCTGGCTGATGACAATGCGCTGGAATTTGTTCAGGAGGATATCGGTCTCTTTGTCTCCTGTGGTTTTCATCATGGCCATTGAAAGGATGTCTCTGGCAGGGGCTTTCTTTTGAACGCTGTCAGTTTTCTTGACCGGGTCGTCAAAAGAGAAGCGATTCTTCATCTGGTTGAGAGATAATGTCCTTCTGACAGAGAATAATCCAAAGTAATTGAATAGGAACAGCACGATGGCTATGATGATGGAGACAGTCATGGGAAACCATTGATGCTTCAACAGGAATGTCCTCAGAAAAGCCATTTTTACCAGACTAAGCACGAACAGGATAGAAAGGGTCGCATAGGAGAGGCCAAGCACCTGGATGTTTCCTTTTCTATATAGGAATGCCGGCAGATAGCGCAGGGGCAGTCCTCTGTGCTTTAGCAGCAGAAGAAAATTCAGCAGCAGCAGTAATACTTCAAAGGCCATGACGATACGGAAGCCGACAACTGCCCATAGATAGTAATTGCGATAGAGATAGCCGCTGTTCTTGTCGGCTACGTCGACTCCGTACGCATAGAAGTCTGCAAGGTAGTTTTCTATATTTTCATTGCCATAGACTATGTCCATGATAAGTTCGCCCGTGAACAGGATGATGGGGATGAGGGTCCAGACTAGATGGATGTGCTTCAATTCGGAATCGTTCCCGATTCTCCGCATATATATAATGATAAGAGGAATGATGCTCGGACCTGCCAGCTGCGTGATGAGGCTGGTAATTCTTAGAGTATGGGGAGTCGACAGGGGACTTGCGTAGCAACTGTCGGCAAGCAGGAAGAGGCAGAGGGCTGCAGTAAGAAACATCAACGACTTGAATGTACCGGCTTTTGAAATTGTCAGCGGATACAGCAATAACCAGAACAGGCAGACTGAAGCTGGAAGCAACAAAATAAAGGCATTAATCATACTGTCAGCAATTATTTTGGTAATGCAGCACTAATTTAGATAGTAATTTTTAAAAACGCAAAAATTTCTTAATCGGAAAAATTGAAGTTTTTGAAATGAAAATAATCAATTTTGGTACGGCAATTGTTTTAAAGGGCGCCGGATTGATGTATGATGATGCCCATTTTGGCGCAAAGACACTATATAATATGCAAAATCGGGTTGTTGTTGATAACTGTGTTGATTTTTTGGTACCAAAGGAGACCTATACGATTTTTAACAAAATTCTAACACGAAAGTTTTAATAATTGCTGATTGATAAAAAATTAACGTATAATTTTGCCTCCGATTTTAAGAAAGACAATGACAGTACTGAAGAAACTTACTCTCGCTTTCCCGATCCACAGGGTGCTCATGGCAGCAGCCCTGTCTTTCGTGTGTCTGCTCATTGCTTTTCCTGTCAGCGCCCAAGCCGCTTCATCAACAACTGCTGAAGATACTTTTTTTTATACGCGCGAGCGCGCAAACGCGCCCATCTTCCAAGGTTTCGCGGCCGATTCGACCAAAGATCTCCGTACGCTTTTCACTTTGAAGAAAAATATTCTTTACGACTTGGCAGGTGCAATCAACTTCGAAGCTGAAATTCCGGTGCTTGACCGCTATTCGCTTTTGCTTGAGTACGTGTTCCCCTGGTGGGAGACCGGCTATAAGTTTTGCGAACAGATGGTAGAGTTCGGTCCTGAGGTCCGCTTCTGGTTCAACTCATGGGAGCGTGAAAGCAGAGATAAGATGATCGGCTGGTTCGTCGGCGTTTATGGCATGTCGGCCAAATATGACTTCCAGTTCGACACGAAACTTAACTATCAGGGCGAGTATTACTCAGTCGGCATCAGTGCCGGCTATATCCACAAGTTGAAAAATCTGTCCGGCCGCCCGACCAACGCAAGACTCGAGTTCTCGCTTGCAGCCGGCTTCCTGCAGACCGATTTCAGGCATTACCTCCCTACCGACGACTACACGTTGCTGATCCGCGACAAGTACAATGTCGGCCGCGTTTCATATTTCGGTCCCACCAAGGCCAAGATAAGCATTGTGGTTCCCATTTTTGTCAATAACGATAATCTCAGCAGATGACAAGGAAAGACAACATATTCAAGCTGGTTTGCTGCGTTGCCGCGCTGCTTCTTACTCTTGTTGCCTGCGAGAGACGCCCGCTCAACGAGCCTTCAGAGTATGTCCAGATCAGAGTTCGGGTCGACATCAAGACTGTTGCCAATGTAATGGTGGACATCTACAACAAAAACATACCAGTTCCCGACCTGAACACCGATATGATGCGAGTGCTGGTGTATGACCCTGTGACAAAGAAGCTGTTGACACAGAGTTTCATATCCGGCAAGTCATACGCTGAGGACGGTTCTCAGATTCTCACAGGTACATTGAACATTGCCTACGGTAACTACGATATCCTTGTTTACAACTTCGATACGCCTGTTACCCAGGTTATGAGCGAGTCTGATGAGGACGATATCCTGGCTTACACAAGCGAAATCCCGGCTGCCCAGAAAGCCCGCTATTCAGGACGCACCAAAGCAGATGGCGACGGCATCGACGACCTGATGGATCTCGATATGCGATATGAGCCTGACCACCTTCTGGTCGCTCGTGAGCACAACCTCAGGGTTTCTCCTCACGACAGCCTGATCGTAATTTCGACAGAGGCTCATACGGTCATTGATTCATACTACCTCCAGATACACGTAGAAGGAATGCAGTATGCATCTTCAGCCATGGCGGTCATTTCCGGTCTTTCTCCGTCAAACCACATCGGTCTCAACGAGCGCACAGAAGATCCTTCAGTGGCCGTGGCGTTCGACCTTTTGAAGAGCACCGATCCCAACCTCCCCGGAGAGAACAAGGATGTGCTCTGCGCGATTTTCAACACATTTGGAAAAATTCCTGAGATTACATCAGATTTGATAGTGACCTTCAATGTCATAGACGTAGCCGGTAACCTGCAGCAGTTCCAGACAAGCCTCGACAAGGTGTTCCTCACCGAGGATGCCATCCTGCGTCACTGGCTGCTTATCGACGAAACCTGGGTTATCGACAATCCTCTCCCCGACGAGCCTCCGACCAACGGCGGTTTCCAGCCTATCGTGGATGATTGGGAAGAAGAATATGGAGAAATTGTGTTATAAGTAACAAATGAAGAAACTGAAGTACATAGCACTAGTGGCCCTCGCAGCCCTGACCGCCTGCACCAAGGTGGAGATGGACAGCTACAGCCCCGACCGGAAGGTGACCTTCCAGGCCGCTGCCTATGTGCCTCAGACCAAGGCCAACGTAACTCTTTGGGACGAATTCCATGCATTCAAGGCCAAAGCGTTCTTGCACGCTGATAGAGGTGATGGATATACAAGCGAGACTCAGGATTTCTTCGGAACTGCTGATAACAATCACATTGAGACCATTACTCCTTACCAGGATGGCGGCAGTCCAGCAGCATCTGAGTCTAACACCTCATTCTGGGCCCCCAGCCACGATTACTACTGGCCGAAGAGTGCGAACAGCTATCTGAACTTCATAGCATGGTATGACAAAAATGGCAGAACTCCTGCCACATCGTCTGAGACCAGCCTGTCATGGACCGGCTACACCGTGCAGGGCGATGACAATCTGCTCTACGCAGATGAGGCCTGGCATTACAATCTCAATACTACGAATGATTCCCATTACACTGGTGACAGGGTGACCAACGGAGTTCCGATGCTCTTCCATCACGCTCTCGCCCAGGTGGCTTTCAAGGCCAGTGCGACCAACGCCACAAGCGGCGATTACACCAGAAGTGTTGCAATTACGAGTTTCTCACTCTCTAATGTATACTCAACCGGTTCGCTGGAGCTGACTAACGCCGGTTCGGAGACTACTGCAACTGTTCCTTGGGAAGTTAGAGGCAATGGCTGGGCTACTTCAGGTACAGCAGCTCCCATGGCTGCAACTATTGCATCTGGTAGTTCCATCTCTGTAACAGGTGACGCAGTTAATCTGATTCCGATGAGAACAGTCCTGCCTCAGACGGTTACTGGCTCAATGATGCTCACCATCGAGTATGATATCGTCACAAAGAAGAATGGTGCTGACTTCAGTGTAGAACACATCACCTTCTCAAAGAGTCTCAGGAGTCTCGTCTCCATTATCACCGAATGGGGAATGGGGCACATGATTACATATACGCTTGTATTCAATCTGTCGACAGATTCGATACTTATACAACCTACACTCGAGAACTGGGAATACAACGGAGGTAACGTAACAGTTGAATGATGAAAATTTTAAGGAAAATGATACAGAATTTTAACGCATTGACGACGAAAAAGTATTTGATCCTCGCTGCAATCGCGATGATGACGCTGGCCGCATGTACTAAACTTGAGGATACAGCGCCTCCGAGAAAAATTACTTTCGAGACAGCCAGCTACAGGCCGCAGACTAAGGCTGAAGTGTCGATTATGAGTGAATTCCAAAGCTTCAAATGCAAGGCCTTCTTGTACGCCGAGAATGGAGAAAATGCTTTCTTTCCCGTGCAGTATATGTTTGGAGGGACTGCAGGTATTAATGGCTATGAAACGATAAGTCCCTATAAGAGCGATAATACAGCGTGGACTTCGAATGATGCTACTAGCACAGTAGCATACTGGGCACCCAGCCATGATTATTATTGGCCAAAAGGAGCGAAAAGTTACATGAACTTCATTTCGTGGTACGACGAAGGAGGTACTAACCCTGACACTGCCACTGAACAGTCTCTTGTGTGGAGCGGCTATCAAGTTGACGAGAATGATAACCTTCTCTTCGCAGACGAGGCATGGCGCTATAACGGTAATCCTAACTCCATTTATCACAAAGAAGGTGAAGGTGAAAGCTATAAGGCCGTACCGATGCTGTTCCATCATGCTCTTTCAAAACTTTGTATCAAAGCGGCGGTTACCCAGACTTCTAAGGCTAATTCAACTGGGGGTACCAAATTAACTACATGGGATGTCACCCTTTCGAATATCAAACTTCTAGGGGTGTATGACACAGGTACGTTGACTCTTTCAAATGGCGACCCTATCAATGACAATCCTTCCGTTACTACTCACAAAACTAAGGCCTGGACCGGCGGATGGGAAACACAAGGCTCGCGTACGACATACAACATGAATGATGTTACCGCCCCTCTGAACACGGCCGACAGTGAGGTTGGGCCTACAACCCTGCTTGTTGAACGAAGTGTTCTCCCTCAGTCTGTGTCCGACAATGATAATTTGAAACTGTCTTTCGATTACCTTATCAGTACCAAGTTCGATGGGACCGAGTATTCTCACGAAAAAATCCACGCAGAGGTAAAACTCAAAGATTTCTCTGGAGCTATTGGCGAATGGGAGATGAATAAGAAAATCACGTATACAATTTCCATCAATCCTGAAACGACAGTTATCAGGATAGATCCTGCTATGGTAGATTGGATTCCTAACGTAAGTGGAGGCACCTACAATATTCAATGATAATCGTAAAAAACAAGTAATAATAATTATGACTATGAAAAAGTGTTTCATTCTCGCAGCCGCAGCGCTGGTAGCGTTCACTGCCTGCACCAAGATGGAGCTTGATGAAACTTCAACTCCAGACGTTAAAATCGGCTTTCAGGTAGCCAATTACATGTCACAGACTAAAGCTGATGGTTCTAGTTTCCTTGCTGAATTGACTGCCATGGGGGCAACTGCCAATGCTTTCAAGAGCAGTGCTTTCATCCACCCGTATGGTAGTACTTTCGGTCCTTTCTTTAACCCGAACCCCGAAACAATTACATGGAATACATCAAACACAGAGTGGGAACCTGGTAAAGATTACTATTGGCCCAAATCGCCGAATAGTAACATAGATTTCTTCTCATGGTATGTTTTTGAAGGATCTGATCCTACACTTACCTATGCCAGCGAAGGAGCCAACCCTACTCTTGCCTGGACAGACCGCACAGTTGCTTACAAGTCTGACATTCTTTTCGCAAATATAGCATGGCATCAGACTGCAAATCAGAAGCGCAATCAACTGGATGAGGCTTCTGGCGGTGTTCCCACTCTTTTCCATCACGCACTTGCTCAGGTTAAATTCCAGGCCAAGATCAAAGAAGAAAAAGACAAAAAAGCAGATACCAAAAATTCAGGTAAGTACACATTCTTCGAAGTAAAGCTTAATAATGTAGCTGTTTCAAATGTTCACAAAAATGGAACTCTGAGTCTTACTGCGACATATCAAAGTACAAAGACTACCACCGAATGGACATTGCCTGCAAATAATATATGGGCTGATGCAACAACTCCTGTATACGTTAATACAACTACTGATTGGTTCACTGTTGCAGCTGCAACCAATACAGATCCGCTCACTACCACTCTGGTGGCTCTCAACGCAGCCACATACATGCCCGACGGTTTCATTGCTGTACGTCCCCAGGCTGTCACTGATGATATGAAACTCACTTTCACCATGTCTATTACAAAATGGTATGGTACTGAGGCTCAGTATGCTGCTGACGGACATGATGGTTGCACCAATCTCGGCACCGAAGTCTTCCCGGTTACAGATTTTGCAACAGAAGCTACTGATGATGCATATACTGATGCTGGTCTCCAGCTCAACAAGATTACTTCAGCTCCTGCTTATTGGGCAATGAATCAGAAGATCATCTACAACATCATCATCGATCCTACTACTGACACTATCCTCTTTGATCCTGCAGTAGTTGATTGGGATGCAGCAACTTCATATGATGTAGAGGTTCCCAAACCTTAATCATATACTTTATAGGTCCGGGGTGGCTGACCCTGCCCCGGGTCACAAGCGAACAATAAGTAATAACAAATAAAAAACAATAAAGACTATGAAAAAGTTTTTCGTTCTCGCAGCCGCAGCGCTGGTAGCGCTCGCCGCCTGCACAAAAATTGACACGCCCAGCGCAGTTGAGACTTCTTCAAAGATTGGATTCGAAGTTGCTAGCTTCATTCCTCAAACCAAAGCCAGTGCTATTACCAGTGAATCTGTTTACAAGTTCCACACTGTAGCTAATCAATTTCCTACCGTAGGTAGTCCTGTTTTATTCATGGACGTAGATGTATTGCCTTGGAATGGAACCACTCAGGTAACCGCTGATAATATCGCTTCAAACAACATTCAGACCTGGTCTCCTTCAGAAGATTACTACTGGCCCAAGACCGGTTGGATCAACTTCTACTCTTATGCAGGAACACACACTCCTACTGTAGGCAATTCAACATCAGATAAGAAAACTGTAACCTTCACTTATTCCGATGCTGTAATCAATGCAAGCTCAAACATCTTGGTCGCTGATGCTGCCCTTCACTATGGCCGCACCAATTCTGCTACAGAAACCCATCAAGTTGATAATAGCGAAAGCTCTGCACATGTTACCAAAGGTGTACCTACACTTTTCCGCCACCAGCTCGCGAAGCTCATAATAGATGTCGAAGCTCGTACTACTGATGCCAAGAAGAGCGCCAACACCACATGGAAAGTTCAGGTTCTCAGTGCTTCTACAGTTGATGCTAATTACGTATCGACCATCACGCCCATCAACAAAGGTTCTCTTCTTCTGACTAGCGCTGAACCTACCAATGCTACTACTGGCACATATGAATGGGCCAAAACCAATGCAAGTACATCTAACATCAGCGGTTGGATTCCTTCAACGGAAACAGAGACGATTTCTCTTAGCGACTCTGATGTTCTTACTATTGACGCTAATACAACGGGTGACGGTACCAAGTCTACTATCCTCGCAGAGCGTTCTGTAATGCCGCAGCTTACTAACGGTGTGGGTTTCAAGTTGACCTATAAGGTTCAGGCTCTTCATGGTTCAACTGTATATCTGGAAGAGATTCGTGAAGTAGGTATTACTGATGCTAAAACTATCAGCCAGCTTGTAAGCTCTGTTAGTTCTTGGCAAGCAAACCAGAGGATTACCTATCACATCATCATTGACCCCGTATCTGAGAAGGTTACATTCGATCCCGCTGTTGAGGAATATGTCGCAACAACTGGCAATACTGATGTCATCAACGTTAATGAGAATGGTCTCGTTACTCCGTAATTGAATAATATAGGCCGGAGGCGGCTGACCCTGCCTCCGGTCACAAATTGAAATAGAAAATCAGTAATAAATAATTAATATAGTATGAAAAAGTATTTCTTCTTCGCAGTTGCAGCGCTGGTAGCGCTTACTGCCTGCTCCAAGATTGAGACTGTCGAGAGCACTCAGCAGACTCTTATCTCCTTCAGTGTGATGAATCATCTCCAGCAGACCAAGGCTACTACTGGACTTGAGTACCCTAAGAGTGTTCCTTTTGGAACTTTAGCATGGTGGACAAACGATGTTTGGCAAGCCGCAGCTGCCGACCAGACTTATGTATTCATGGACAATGAAAAGATTTCTTACAATGCGGCGACTGGTTCTGATCCTGCAATGTGGGCACCTTCTGTTCCTTACTATTGGACAAAGACAGGATACATAACTTTTGCATCTTATTCTCCCTATACTCAAGGTAACACAACATCTACTGACGGCTTCTCTGACGTTCCCACCTATGATGTGACCAAAGGTTTCCTTTTCCCCGATTACACCATCGTAAGCTCTACAGATGTTGACCTGATGTATGCCAACCTTGCAAAAGATTGCTCTAAGACAACCAA
The DNA here is from genome assembly GCA_017617655.1 of Bacteroidales bacterium. GTDB lineage: Bacteria > Bacteroidota > Bacteroidia > Bacteroidales > UBA932 > Equibacterium. The sequence continues at coordinate 58,913 of JAFZVU010000081.1, read as the reverse complement.
TGTCGACGGTACTGTTGTGTTGGATAACCAACTGGATGGTACTTCCGACAATGGATATGTTGGTGTTCCTACAATCTTCAATCACGCTCTTTGCCAGATTAATTTTGCATTCCGCGCTATTGGCCGCAAGAACCCCAATGTCGAAAAAATCGTGATAGAATTGACTGATGTAGACATTGTCAACATTGACAACAAAGGTTCGTTCACCCAGACCCCTGCGGTTACAACCCCGGCAACTCCCCGTTGGGCATCAGACCACACTGCATATACTGATTATGATTTCGCCCCTTCAAGCGCATTGTCTCTTGAGTTGATTGAGAATACTGCTGCCAATATCGCTGCTACAAATAACTACACCAGCCTTGGTGTCAGCCGTATCCTTCTTCCTCAGGCTCTTGGAGCAGATGATGACCCGACTGATCCCACTGCAGATCCCATTGCAACAACTACTGACCAGAAACTCGTGGTTGCTTACACTATCAAAATCCACTACACAAGCGCTCCTTCAGACGAGACGGATCCCAAGTACTGGGCTTCTGAATCTGTTACTTCAACAGTCCGTCTCAATAATGGTACAATTACCAACTGGCTTGATAACCAGAATATTACATATCGCATCTCTATCAATCCCTACGCAACTGATATGATTACCTTCGACCCTGCAGTTGTCGCATGGACCGATGTATATTCTGCTGATGTTAACCTTAACGAAAACGACTAATATTCTATAACAAACAATGAAAAAGTACTTCATTATTGCAGCTGCTGCCCTTGTAGCCATGTCTGGCTGCTCTAAGATTGAGAATGCTCCTGAGGCTGTTCAGCGTGAAATCAGCTTCGAAGTTGCAAATAACCTTAATACTAAGGCCACTGGTGTTCTCTATGAGAACGGCGCCTTCGGTACTTACGCCTGGTTCAACAATACCGACGAATTTATGGTTAACGAGAAAGTCGACAAAGTAGGCTCTGTATGGAAAACCGTTAACAATACATACTACTGGCCCAAGACCGGAAGCATAAGCTTCATTTCTTATTCTCCCTTCAGCGGCACCAATAATAATGCGAACTCAGTTCCTGTAATTACAAAGAACTCCATTACTTACACTGACGTTACTGTCGGCTCAACTGACCTGATGTATGCCAACAGGGCTACTTGCAGCTCAAATGTCAATGAGGTTACAGATGACGATACCGCCGATTCAGGCTTCAGCGGAGTTCCCACTGTGTTCAACCATGCTCTGGCAAAACTCAGCTTCAAGATCAAAGCTAACTTCGTTGAGTATACCGACGCTACTACGAACAGCACTACAACTTGGGATGTCACTGTTACCAGCGCCAAGATCAGCGGTTTCAAAACCAAAGGTAATCTTGAGCTGACACTTAACTCTGACGGCAAGACCTGGGACAAACCTGTTACCAACATTGGTACTACCACCGATCCCGTAAATGTCAATATCTGGACAAATGCTTCAGGAGCTACATCTGCGCAGGAACTCATCGACGCCACTACATATCCCACCGGCGTACTGCTGACCACTACTGCACAGGACCTCGCAGCAGCCAGCGGTTTTGTACTGCCTCAGCAGCTGACTTCAGACACTCAGAAACTTGAGCTTAAGATAAAGATCAAGACCAACCTTCCCAACGGTCGCTCTATTGAGGAAAGCTTTAATCCGGTAATCGATATCAAGGACATCTCTAGCCTCCAGGCTTGGCAGATGAACCAGAATATCGTTTACACCATCAAGATTAAGCCGACCGCCAAGGCTGATGGTGCCGATGGACATGACGATGATCCGAACGATGTTATCATCACCTTCGACCCTGCTGTATCAGATTGGGTTACAGTTGATGCTACTGCTACTATCCAGCTCTAAATCTTAATCGACTCGTAAAGTGAAGTCGCTTAGAAAGACCATGTGGAATGTGCTGGCTGCGGCCTTTGCCGTAGCCGGGATGGTGGCTTGCGCCCGGGCTGAAATGGATGCCCCGGACCGCACCATCTCATTCCAGGTGGCCAATGTCTCTGCGGCCATGACCCGTGCCGACGCAACTCCGGCTGAGTACCTCAATACGCCGTTCGGCGCGTATGCATGGTACAAGGGTGATGATCCTGCGGAGAATGTCGACTTCATGACTAACGAGAAAGTCATCTTCTATGATAATGTCTGGAGGACCGCCGAAACGACCTACTACTGGCCGAAGGGCGGCGCCCTGGACTTCATCTGCTACTCGCCTTACTCAGCCAATGAAGGCCCTGTAGTTAAAGAGAACCGCATCAGCTGGTACAATTGGAGCACCGCTGATAACGCCGGTGTCGACCTGATGTACGCCACTAAAGCTCCCGGCATGACGGCTCCTGTTACTACCTATTATTATAAAGGTGTGCCTACCCTCTTCCATCACGCACTGGCTAGGGTGGGTATGAATCTCCGTCTGGCTTATGACGAAGTGACGGCTCCCACAGGAGACAAGACCCGCTGGGATGTGACCATCCACAGCATCAAGTTCTCCAACATCTACACCAGGGGCAGCCTGACCCTCAACCTCGGTCAGGACGGCAAGGAGTGGGTGAAGCCTGATTCCAACGCATGGACAGTTTCCGGAACGCCGGCAGAAATGGTGTTCGACATCTCGCAGCTGCCGACTCTTGAGAATACGGACGTCCATGAGATCGGTACTCCATTTATAGTGCTGCCTCAGACCTTTGGCACAGAGCAGAAGATAGTGATGGAAGTTACTATCCATACCTACAGGGATACCGGTGCCGGCTACAAGCTCTTCCTGACGGAAGACCATGTCCGTATCGGGGCCAAGCTCAAGACTTCGGCTGTAGAAGGGTGGGGCATCAACCAGAACATAACATATAACATCATCCTGGCTCCTTGCCTGGCAGAAAATGCCGGTGTTGACCTGGATGGAGACGGAATAGAGGATCAGGTGCCCACAGTGGTCTATTTCGACCCTGCCGTAAATGATTGGGAAAACATAGAACAGACAACAAGCATATTTTTTTAATTTTTATATATTTACCTAAAAATCAAACTAATGAAACGTTTTTTCATTCTCGCAGCCATCGCTGCAACTCTCACAATTTCCTGCACTAAGAGCGATATGGTGCAGGTGGCAAATGAAAGCCAGATCGGTTTCCAGGTAGCAAACTATGCAGCTGCAACCAAGGCAGTTTCTGCATTCCCTACCAATGATACTTTCGGTGCTTACGCCTGGACTGCAGGTACTACAGGCCAGTACTTCATCAACAACAATGAAGTGAAATACGATGATGTAAATGACGTATGGACCACTGAAACTCCGTACTATTGGCCCAAGAACCAGTCAGTAGATTTCTTCTGCTACTATCCTTTCAACACCAACGGCGGTGTTCCGGAGGTTTCTCAGAACCAGATCACTTACAACAACATCGACTTCGGAGCCAGGGCAAACCAGGTTGATTTCATGTATGCAGACAAGGCTGTCGGTTTCACTGACAACGCTAACCTGATCGACGACGGCGTCAGCGCACGCGGTGGTGTTCCCACTCTCTTCCGTCACGCAGGTGCAAAGGTTAAGGTCAATGTGATCCTCGGCACCAACGAGAAGATTGAGACCGTTACCAACACCAAGACCAAATGGGAAGTTACCCTTTCAGAGGTTATCCTTTCAGGTATCTATACCAAAGGTAGCTGCACCCTCGACCTCTCAAGCACCGACAACGGCGTAATCCAGTGGACCAAACCGACCGATTCAGAAGGTTATCATGTATGGACTCCTGTTACCACCGTTACCAATGACGTTGACAACACCCTCTTCAAGGATGTCCGTCTCCACAATCTGGTTATGGGTGAAGGCCAGCTCGTAATCCCTGAGTTCTATGCACTTCCTCAGGCTCTTGCTGCAGGCCAGCAGAAGATCAGCCTCAAAGTGACCATCAAAGCTTACCGCACTCAGGAAGGTGACGCCACTTATCCTGACTATCCTGCCGATCCTTACCTCGTACAGAACGACAAAGTGTTCTCAGCTGACCTCCTTATCGACAGCGGCAACGCCAACACTTCTGTATTCGCATGGGAGATGAACCAGGCCATCACTTACAACATCACTCTTGGCCCTGCCGGACAGCAGATCACCTTCGACCCTGCAATCGAAGCTTGGGATCCTAAGACATACTCTACAACCATCGATATCTCACTTGGCTTGTAATTTGAATACAGCTATAGGCTTGGAGCGGGTGATACCGCTCCAGGTCACAAATATGAAAAAGACACATAAATATATAATTGGCATGGCAATGACGCTGGCGGCAGTGCTGCCGCTTGCGTTCCTGCAAGGCTGCACGCGTATCGAGCCGCTGACTCCGCCTGTTGAGGAAGACGTAGATGCTATTACTTTCGCACCTGCGATAGCATCGACCAAGGGTTTGCTGAATGCGAGTGATCTTGCTTACCCCCGTACACAGATTCTGGTCTATGACTTCCTTACTGGCTTCAGCGGAGAGTTGAGCGGCCATGGCACCATTGGAACAAGTGATGTAGTGAAATACTTCTCCGATAAGATTACACCACCAGCCGATGCCAATACAACTCCATACTGGCCGTATTGGAGTGCGGACGGAACAACTGGTTTAGGTAGTACTTACGGTGGACCTGACCTGTCAATTGCATATCCATGGACCAAGTCTGGCCTGCATTCCTTCTTCGGTTGGCTGGTGCGCGATGGAAAGTCACAAGAGCCTCCTTTAACAATTGAAGATTTGTTCCACGACGGAACAGCACTGAGTTTCGATGAATCAACAAGAGTCCTCACTGTGCCTGCAACAGGCCTGACTACTTCATCGCCGCAGTTTGACTTCTCATATTCTGAAGTTAATACTGTAAATGCTGCAGACAGGACAGCGGGCTCCAATTCCGTAGTGCCCATGCAGCTGAAGCATTTCTTCGGCGCCATAGGCATAACCATCACCAACAACTCTGATAAAGATGTGAAGGTATACAGTGTGCAACTGAAGAATTTCCCGTATATCGGAAGCGGTAGAATCAACTTCAATACCGGAGAATCTCCCAGTACGGTTGTTGAATATGATAGTCCGGTTGCCGACCCCAGCAGCACTCCCAATCGTTATGCTTACTGGCCCAACAAAATCACCACTCCGATAACTCTTTACAACAAAGACCACGCTACGGAAGCTAACAAAGTATATGACGTATCCAACAGCGCAGTACTTGCAGATGATGCCGATCCCCAGTTCTTCCTCGCGTGGCCGATGTACTATTCATCGCTCGAACCTACAGTTGAGAATGTTGACGATGAAGGCGTGGTTACATACAGTGCCGATTCTCCTCTCATCGAGGTGAAATATGGTGACACCAGTTCCACTGCGCAGACTGCTAGTACCTTCACTTATCGTTTCCCCAAGGTCAATAATCCGAACACTACAGGTGCTATCATAGCCGGCAAGAAGTATCTGCTCGAATTGAGTTTCGCCGACCATCAGGTTGTCGTCAGCTTCAACCAGCTGCCCTGGACTTATGAACAGTACCCTATGGCCTATGAAGGTGATGCCATCTCCACAACTCAGCTCAAGTTCACGGAGAACACTTATGTGGAAGGCGAAAAGTATACCGACGCTAACGGAAGGCACGATGTGATACAGCTCACGTCAGCTTCTACTGCAGGTCAATATATCGCCAAAGGAACCTTCAGGATATATACACCCGTGAACGGTGTGCTCACTGTCGGTACTAGCGGCAATACCGAAGATTTCATTGTCACTCTTGAAAGCGGAACCTCTGCATCAGGTATAGGCACAGGATCTGAGTCTATAACCATCAATCCTCAGCGTGACGGAGGTCAAGTTACCCTTACCGTAAGACCGAAAGGCACTCCGTCCAGCGGGAGCAGGATATTCCTTCATTTCGTGGTTCGTAACAGCGGTCGAGACTCAGATGCCGACACCGAGATAAACCGCGATAACTACATGATAACCATACCGTAATGAAGAGGAGGACCAACATGCACAGAATACCGATAGGAAAACTGATACTTGCGGCTCTCATGCTTGCATCCGTCTTTTCATGCTCAATAAAGGTGGATCCTGAGGTGATTCCGGTTTATCAAGACGGGGACGGGATAAGCCTTGTTTTCTCCTGCGACGATGATTTCCTGGTTAAGTCAGAAGACAGGAATGGTGTGGATGCGCTCAACGAGAATCTGCTTTCCAGCGTTGAATATTTCTTATATCCTATAGGGGGCACGAGCAGCAATGCGGTGCTTCACGGTTATCTTACGGGTGTTCGCAAAGACGCTCCCTATTCCCTTGCGGTAACTGATGATGACCTGAACCGCCTCTGCCCCAACAATGCCAAAACCTTCTGCGTATATGCGATAGCCAACCACTCAAGAATCGTGGCTCAGCCTGCGCAGGGCCAGGATGAGGATCTCAGCGGCACCTCTGTCCCGGAGCTGGAAGCGCTTACCCGTGACCTGGACATGAACGACGGCGCTGTACGTACTCCCCAGTCAAATTTCCTCATGGCTTCAGACGGCGTGGTGACTTCTCCTCAGATCAAGCGTCACCAGACTACCATCGCGACTGTCCCTGTCAATCTCAAAAGGGTAGCTGCGAAACTGACAGTATACGTGAGGACCGAGGAGTATACCACCATTGAAAATACTGTGGTAATCAATAATGTTTCGTATACACGCAACGAAATCTGGAGACCCCGTACCGATGAGATGCAGATCTATCTCGTGAACGGAGCCAAGACCGGCAGGGTGAGCGGCGCTCCTGTTGCGAATTCAGATCTTATCGAATATCAGCCTTTCGAGTTTGATATGAATGCCGGAGTCAGTCACAGCTACTCTACCTATGAGTACAATGAACAAACAGAAGATTGGGATAGAACTGAATTGACCGGCACTTTTCATCCCTGCAAATCTCCTTTCTACACATATCCTGAAAGCTGGGAGTTCGGCTCAGACAGTGAGCCTTATCTCAAGCTTATGATCCCCTGGGACCGCGATCCGGGTTCCAATGCCGACCTTACCTGGGGTTCAATGAGCAAGCAGTACTATTACCGCGTATATTGCCCTGGTTCTGCTGTGGATGGTACACATGCCCAGTTCCTGCGTAACAACTGGTACGAGATATTCCTCAACGTTTCCATCCTTGGAAGCGAACTTGAAGGCGGTGCTCTCGAGATTGCGGGAAATTATTATGTTGTCGACTGGCAGGAGAGGGATACCGGCTCAGGCGGCGGCGGACAGGGCAGTGGTATCAATGACTCCGACAAGGAAGCCGAGATCAAGGGTGCAAGGTATCTCTTTGTGAACGATACGGAGTACACACTCTACAATGTAAACGACCTGATGATACCGTATGTGACTTCAGACCCGTGCGAAATTGTAGATGTTACTGCTTACAAGTACGATTTCAGCGGAAGTACGAAGCAGCAGGTGTCTACTTCCACGCTTGCAAACTGGAATATGACGCTTGAACTCCAGACAACTCAGACTGGAGCGCACATACATTTTAATCACATACTCAATAACGACCTCTCAGGTACTACATATGATGTATCTGAGTACGAGATTGTCTTTACCTTACGTCAAAAGGATGCCATATCGTATTCTAAAACCATTACAATCAAGCAGAGCCCTGCCATCATGATTGATATGGAGAGAAATACCCAGACCACCAGCCCTTACTCTGCATATGTGAATAATGGAAGTGTTGGTACTCAGGGTGGTACTTATTATCTAGGTAGTTCGCCTGGAAGTGGATCATCTACCAACAATAATTACAATATGGTAATTATTGAAACTACTGTGTTGCCGTCTGATTCAAAATTCATGCTTGGTGACCCCAGAACGACAACTGTAGATAATTTGAGGGCAAACTGGCCAAACAATAACAATCCTACTGCTGCTGACACCGACTGGAGTTCCAATACAGCTTCAATACAAGGGTCAAACAGGCGTCTGTCATATTATTATCCTGTAAGGTGGGATGGTAGTGCCGACAATATTATAGCTCCCAAATTCAGGATTGCATCATCACGAGGTGCAACTAGGCCTATGACCTACGCGAACGCTTTCCGTAGATGTGCTTCTTATCAGGAGTTTGGATATCCGGCTGGACGATGGAGAGTTCCCACAGTAGCCGAGATACAATATATTGCCAAACTTAATGCGGATGGTAAGATAGAACGCCTTTTAGGTAGTACTAATAATGGAGAAACAACGCAGTATTGGTGTAGTTCTGGTTTTATTACAGTATATGATGGAACGAACGCAGCATCTAAGCAGACTCCTGTTCCCCATCCGGGTGAAACGACTAGCTCTGCTGATACATACGTTCGTTGCGTATATGACGACTGGTACTGGGATGGTATGAAGTTGGGGACCACCGATGTGACTACAGTTACGCCTTTGAATACGTTCAAGTGGGGAGATATGGCTCGTTAAACTATTTGAGTGTATGAAAACAACATTGAAATACATATTCCTTGCATTTCTGGTGGCAGCCATGACGAGCTGCGTGCCGGAATTGCCGGATTTGCATACAGATGAAGACGGCCTCAAGTATCCTGAGGAGGGAAAGGCTGAAATCATGATGAGCGTTGAGGTCCCTGGCAATCGTCTGGCTTCTACAAAGACTATGGGTGACCTCCCGGATATTACCAGTTTCCGCGTAGTGGTATTCGGTAGCAGCGGCTTCCTCAAGGAAAGTGTAGAAGTAGCCTCTGGCGACTTTGTAGCCGCTACAACCAATGGCAGTAGCACTAAATATATGCTGAATGTTCACCTCTCAGTTACAGACAGTAAGAGGCTTCGCATCAATGTGATAGCCAACTGTAACAAGAGGTTGCCATGGAAGAATGAAGACGTCGTACTGAACCAGAACGCATATACCGAAGGCACTCAGGATGCCTACTGGTGCCGTTTCATACTACCGAATGGTATAACGCTTAAAAAAGAGGCAGTATGGAATCCTGAGTCTGAATCGGATGAAATGGTGTACGTCAAGGTAGGGGAGTATTATCAAGCTACTGATGATGTAGTAGCTGCTTTCACGGATCTTCCCATGCTGCGCAATTTTGCAAAGGTAAGTGTCGAGTCGACAACGCCGCAGTTGGTTCTGGACGCAAGCTCTACCATGGCAGTCATCAACCGCCCGGACCGCGGCTCCGTGGCTCCTTACAGGACTGCTGATGGCGCATTCCTCGTCGGTTACCGTGACTCTACATATGCACAATTGAAAAACAGTTACAACGGTTTTGCGCCAGAGAGCATGCAGCTTATCGACAGTGATCCCGACCATGTGACCTTCGTGCCTTGCGGCAAAGACAATACTACTGGTAAGATTACAGGCGGACAGTTCATCTTTGAACGTCCGAAACCGGGCGCAGGCGATGCTCCTTCATATCTTATAATACATGGTATCTACTATCCTCTGAAATCCCCTTGGACCAGATCAACTCTTCCCGACGACTGGAAGGAGAAAGAAGCGGCCGCAGCTACTCATGGCACATATGTGGATTATAGCTCAGGCAAGGATAGTTACTATAAGATTGACTTCTCTGATGACGACGGTTATTATGCCATCCTTCGCAACTTCCGTTACCATATCCGAATCACGAACGTTTCGAAGGCAGGTGCTGAGACTCCAGGCGAAGCAGGCTCAATCGGCGGTAGCGCAGATATTTCATCAGACCCCAACATTGTGGGGCTTAACGATATTTCGGACGGATACGGACGTATTGCTGTCAGCTACGTAGAAAGAACTCTTGTCCAGGGTGATCCTGCCGTAGAACTTAAATACAAATTTATCCCGAATGTAGATGATGGAGATGCGAGTGTAAACAACAAACTTGTCTCGGAGGGAGGTCCGGTAACCATAACGATTGGAGAAAAGGAAGGAGGAAGTCCGATAAATGTCTTCTCTTCTACCTTGTCTTCTCAGATTGGAACAGGAACTGATATTGGCAACGAAACTAACGGCAAGATACGTGTCCTTTCTGACTATCAGGATACTGAAGGCTATCGTACTATCAAGTTTACTTGCAATACTCCTTCTTCGCAAGGAAAAGCTACTCAGACAATCCGTATTTCGGGAACTATCGACCAGTACAAGACCATATATCGCGATGTCAAGTTCATTTTGATGGAAAAACAGATCATGACAGTAACTTGTCTGGCAGATGAGCCGAATAGTGACTATAATGAGGATTTTGTAGAGGATATCTCCGGTGAAGGCGTCAATGTCAACATCACAATTCCGATCTTGCTTCCGGAATCTGTATTCCCTCTTCACTTCAACATAGAGTCGTCTAAACTATCGATTACGCCTAATACCGCAAAATATACCAGCGAGAACCTTCCTGTTGAAAGCGGCTACAGCATTTGCGAAGGTAATGAATCAAAGAAGAGTTTCCATTATGTCAAGACTCTGAGCTATGCTGAGTATAATGAGCTGCCTGAAAACCAGGATACAGGTGGCAAGACTTTCACTTGCCATTTCAAAACCAATATGGCCGAAAGCGCCAGCACGATATACGTGACCAACGAGTACTTCAACAGAGGCTCGGGCGCTTTCCGAAATTATACGATGTACGACTTCTCCGGCCTGACGTTCTCGAATTATCGTGCAGCGGCTTCTACGACAAATCAACCGATTACTCTCAACTTTAGTTTCTACCGTGACTCTAGGGACAACACAGGCGCACGAGTTGTCCAGGTTACGTTGGAAGGACTGTTGCCCGGAAATGATTCAGGATTAACACTTCTTAATGCAGATGACGGTATATACAGCTATACAATCAACTCCGGCGATAATTATGCAACTATTCCTTTGAGAACAACTAGCGCTGCTGCAGGATTTAATGGAAAATACAGCGTTTCACTGGCCGCCTTTGTCGACGGCAAAGCACTTTACCATGAAGCTGAGATTTACAACATGGATTATTCTGTGGTTACTGTAAACACAAATAATACTAGCGCTTCATATGGCACTAATAGAACTGAACTTACAGTCGATGGTGTTACTGTTAAGTTTAGCGCTATTAATGGAAGAAATAATGGGTATTTGCAATTAGCAGATAACACTACCATAACAGTAACTGCTCCTTCTGGATACCATATTGCAAACATTGTTTTCAATTATACAGCAAACAACAGATCGGGTACAATTTCTGGACAAGGTGGCACCTATTCATATAATAATCCGACCGGAACGTGGGTGGTTAATAACGCAACTACTAACAGCGTAGCACTCACTATAACGAAGAGGAGTAGTAATAATGGTAATAATGCTCGAGTATCCTCTATTGTGGTGACTGTTGCCCGCGATCAATAAACCCAATTAACTCCTCTGCCCATCCGGGCAGAGGAGTTTTCTTTTAAGGACACATCTATCAGCTCCGCTTCAGCTCTTCGATCTGATTCAGCAGCTCGTCGGCAGCATCCATCTGCTGGCGGCGAAGTTTGAGGCCGAGGAGGCCGCCGAGGACTACGCCTACTGCGACGCCGCAGAGGAAGCATATCATTTGCGGCTGCTCAAGTTCAGCGCCTCTGAGGACATCCCAGACTATGAGTCCTACCCAGAGGATTGCAGTCGGCAGTGCGTATTTGATCCACTCTGCATGGAACTTCTTGAACTTGGTGAGCTCTTCGGCTGCTGTCACAAGGTCGCTGTCCATGCTGGGGATGTGACGATTGCAGATGATAGTCGCTGCAATGCAGACGAGCATCAGTACGCAAGTGATTATTACTGAATAGAGCGAAGCTCCGACCTGGAGGTATGAAGGGGACAGCAGGATTGCGGCCACGCCTAAAAGGATGGGTGCGTTGGCCTTGACCTTCAGGCGGTTGGCTGTCATGCTGCAGGTCCTGCGCATTATCCTTTGGTTGATGACTTTCTCGTTCTCGAGTTTCTCGCGGAGCACTTTCATCTGCTCCTGCATTTCACGGAGGTTGATATCGTTGGTTTCCATAATTACTGCATCTTTTTAAGTTGTTCTCTGATTCTTACAAGACGGACTGAGACATTGCCGGGAGTGATTCCCACGATCTGGCCGATTTCTTCGTAGCTGAGGTTCTCGAGCCAGAGCAGGACGATTGCGCGGTCGAAGGGGCCGAGTTTGCCGATGCGGTCTCTCAGAAGGGTGATCTGACGGTTCTCTTCGGCAGTGTCGTCGAAAAGGTCAATGTTCATCGAGAGCGGTTCGGTCGTGATGCCGCGCTTGCGCTTGCGGTCGTAGGAAATGCATGTGTTGAGAGCTACTTTCCAGATCCAGGAGTTCAGCGCGCTGTCGCCTCGGAAGGTTCCGGAACCCCGCCAGAGGTTTATAAGGGTTTCCTGGAAGAGGTCTGCCACCTCGTCACGGTCGTTCGAGAACATGTAGCACACGGTGTAGATGGTGCCTTTGTGCTCTCTTACGATGTTTTCAAAATCTCGTTCTGTCATTGTCTGTCTTGTTTGTTTTTGCACATTAGACGCAGATTCGTCGGAAAAACTACACTAACGACGAAGAAAGTTAAAACTTTTTGCAGATAATCGCTACCTTTAGGTGTATATAGGTATGCAGAAACTGTTTCTATGGAGCGCGAGAAAGAATTGACGAAAGTGACGCTGATCGGCAGCCTGGGCAACTTCGTGCTGCTGGTCTTCAAGTTCGTGGCAGGAATCGTGGGGCACAGTGCCGCCATGGTGGCCGATGCCGTGCATTCGCTTTCAGATTTCGTGACGGACATAATAGTGCTTGTCTTCGTTAAGATAGGGGCGAAGCCTCAGGATTCTTCCCACGACTACGGGCACGGCAAGTTCGAGACTCTGGCCACGCTTTTCGTAGCCCTTGCGCTTATCGGAGCTGCCATCGGCATCATAGTCTCCGGCTCTGTGAAGTTCGTTTCGTGGCTGAAGGGCGAGACTCTGGAGATGCCGGGCGTGCTGGCGCTGTGGGCTGCATTGCTGTCAATCCTTGTTAAGGAAATTCTCTACCGCTATACGGCTGCCAGGGGCAAGGCTCTCGACTCCCCTGCAGTGGTGGCCAACGCATGGCATCACCGCAGCGATGCGCTTTCGTCTGTCGGTGCGGCCATAGGTATCGGCGGCGCGCTGCTCCTCGGCGAGAAGTGGGCTGTGCTGGACCCTCTGGCATCCATAGTGGTCGGCGCCATGCTGGTGAGGGTGGCTGTCGAATTGCTAAAAGGCAGCGCCGGTGAGCTTACAGACAGCTCTCTGGACGAAGAGGTGGAGAAGGAGATCGAGACTATTATCTGCAGCTTCCCCCAGGTGAGCGAGCCCCACAACCTGCGCACCCGCAGGATCGGGAACCGCATCGCCATCGAGACCCATGTGCGCATGGACGGCGATATGCCGCTCCGCGAGGCCCACGACATCGTGAGTGCCATCGAACATGGCATAAAAGACCGCTTCGGGCGGAATACTCTGGTTACCATCCACATGGAGCCGCGCCCTACCGACAGTGACAAGAATACTTAATAATATACAACTATGCGTAAACTCATCTCAGCGGCGTTGCTGCTTTTCTGCTTCGCCGGCGCCATCCAGGCCCAGCCTCGTTACTGCAATCCGCTCCCGATGCCGATGGGGCAGGGGGGCAGCGCTTCCGGCGACGTTACCGTCCTTGAGGAGGGCGGAAAGTACTACATGTATTGCACCGGCGGCGGTGCCTGGGTGTCTGACGACCTGCTGAACTGGGAGTTCCACTATGTGCAGGGCGTTCCGGTCGCACCCGATATCGTCAAGTACAAAGGCAAGTTCTACCTTTCCGGCAACACCGACAACCTCTATGTGGCCGACAATCCGCTCGGTCCCTTCGAGAACCTCGGCACCTTCAAGAACACCGGTCCGGTGGAGCAGGGGTGGAACGGTGGCTTCGACACCAAGATCTTCGTGGACGACGATGGCCAGCCTTACCTGTTCTGGCCCGGCCGCGGCATCAGCGGCATCTATGGCGTCAAGCTTGACCCGAATGACCTTACAACCTTCGTGGGTACTCCGGTGCATCTTTTCGGCTTCAACCCGATGCACGCCTGGGAGCGCTACGGCGAGAAGAACGAGTATCCCGGCGTGGCGTGGATCGAGGGCCCGTGGGTCATCAAGCGTAACGGCATATACTATCTGGAATATTCTGCTTCCGGCACTCAGTGGAAGACATACGCCGAAGGTTACTATACCGCCACTTCTCCGCTCGGCCCCTATACCTACGCAGCCAACAACCCGCTGCTTCGCAAGACTGAAGGCCTTGTGACCGGCACTGCTCACGGCTCCATCGTGCAGGCTCCCGACGGCGAATGGTGGCAGTTCTACACCATCGTGCTTTCGAACCCTCCGGGAGGCCGCCGCATCGGCATGGACCGCGTTACCTTCGACGAGGACGGCCTGATGAGCGTTACAGTGACTGACAGCCCTCAGCCGGCCCCGGGCGTGAAGGCAGACCCTGACAAGCTCCCTTCAATCCCCGTAACCATCAACAAGATGCTGGCGATGAACGCCTTGTCGAAGTGCTCTTCAGAGCAGGAGGGCTTCCCTGCAGCATACGCCGTGGATGACTTCAGCGGCACCATCTGGCGTCCTGCAGCGGACGATGCGGCTCCGCAGCTCACAATAGAACTTTCTCCGGCCACCCGCTTCGACGTGGTTCAGCTCTTCAAGGTGGACGGCATGCGCATACTCTTCGGCAGCGGTGCTCGCCGCGGCTTCGGCGGGATGCGCGGCGGTGGAACTCTGCCTGTCTACAAGTTCAAGCTGGAAGTGTCCATGGACGGCGAGAAATACACCACCGCCCTCGACTGCACCGGCAACGATGTGTCCCGCGACACATTCTATGAGGACTTCCCGGCCGTACAGGCCCGCTTCGTGCGTCTGACCATCACTGACTGGCCGAAAGCCCAGCCGCTGGGTGTAATAGACTTCACCGTGTTCGGACGTGCTGACGGCTGGCAGCCTGCTGCGGTAGCGACTCCGACCTTTACCAACCTCCCTCTGGACAGCGAATATCAAAGACAGAGGTAGAACAGTATGCACGGCCTCCTCATAGCCATACTGCTGGCCGTCATCCCTGTCTCCGGGGTAGACACCCGCGTCGGGACGGCAGTCTGCGATTCTCCCACTGCCAGCATATTCGGCAGCGGAGGGGAAGTGCATGGCAATATCATACCCTGCGTCACTGAGCCTCACGGCCACACTTTCTGGACGCCTCAGACCCGCCAGACCGAGCGCAAGGGGGTCAGCCCGTATTACTATGAGGACAGCGAACTGCTGGGCTTCAGGGCCAGCCACTGGCTTAGCGGCGGTGCCACGCAGGACTACGGCTCTTTCGCCATCCTGCCATCTTCGGGGCCTGTGCCGCTGGACCACTCTTCGGAAGTAGCGACACCTTCTTATTATTCGGCCGGCGGCTGGGAGATGACCGGCCGCAGCCACAGCGCCATCTTCCGCTTCGAAGACTGCGAGTATCTGCGCATAACCGTCATAAGCGATGAGAAGGAAGGGGTGCTGGAGCGCCCTGCCGACGGCTCGAGGGAGATCGTAGGCAGCAATCCTGTGCACCGCATCTATCAGGGCAGCGGCCGTCCGGCCGGCTTCAGCGGGCATTTTACCGTGCTTTGCGATGAAGATTTCGAAGTTGTGGAATATGTGCCCGGTGAGACTGTGCTGGTGCGCTTCGAGACCCGTGGGCTTCATGTAGTCAAGGCGGCTTCGTCTTTCAAGAGCATAGAGGCTGCCCGCGCCAATCTTGAGGCTGAGATTCCCGGCTGGGACTTCTACAGCGTCAAGGCAGCTCTGGATTCCATCTGGGATGCCCGGTTCTCGCTGATAGATGTGGATGGGGATGAGGAGGTAGTGAAGCATTTCTACGGCTCGCTGTGGAGGGCGTCGCTGCTGCCGCGCACCGTGAGCGATGCCGGCGAAGCTGCGGATTACGACGACTTCTCGATGTGGGACACCTACCGCGCCCTGCATCCGCTGCTGACCATAATCGAGCCCTCGCGGGTTTCCGAGATGGTGAAAGCCCTGCTGCGCAAGTATGACCGCGGCGGCTGGCTGCCCATCTTCCCCTGCTGGGGAAGCTACACCAACGCCATGATCGGCGACCACTGCGTCAGCATGATAGTGGATGCGTGGACCAAGGGCATCCGGGGCTTCGATGTCAGCAAGGCCTACAAGGCGATGCGGAAGAATGCCCTCGAGACGCCTTCCGACAGCCTGTATGAGGACGGCCGGGGCCGCAGGGCTCTGCAATCCTACCTCCAGTATGGCTACGTGCCGCTGGAAGACGAAGTGCCGTTCGCCTTCCACAAGAAGGAACAGGTGTCCCGGACTATGGAGTATGCCTACGACGACTGGTGCCTCTCTCAGATGGCCCGTCGGCTGGGTCACTTCGCCGACTGGCTGCGCTTCCGTAAGCGCTCCGGCAACTGGCGCAACGTGTTCAGCCCAGATACCCACTGGCCTCAGGGCCGCCATGCCGACGGCAGCTTCCTCACCGATGACAATTATCTGCAGAAGACTTCGTTCATCACTGAAGGCACTCCGGCCCACTATGCCTGGTATGTGCCGCAGGATGTCCCCGGCCTCATCAAGGAGATGGGAGGGGAGGAGGTCTTCATCGCCCGTCTAGACTCCATGTTTACAGAGAAACGCTACTGGCACGGCAACGAGCCCTGCCATCAGGTGGCGTGGCTCTACGACTATACTTCGCAGCCCTGGAAGACTCAGGCTGCGGTGCGGGACATAATCGCCACGGAATACCGCAACACTCCGGGCGGGCTGAGCGGCAACGACGACTCCGGCCAGATGAGCGCGTGGTACATCTTTGCCACGCTGGGCTTCTATCCGGTGTGTCCGGGCAGCGGCGAGTATGCGCTCGGCGCTCCGGTCTTCAGCAACGCAGTGCTGCATCTGGAGAACGGGCGGACGTTTACCATACTTACTTCCGGCAAAGGAGATTATGTACAGAAGGTGACTCTGAACGGGCGGGTGCTGAAGCGGCCGTTTTTGAAGCATCGGAAGATCATGCGCGGCGGCACTCTGGAGTTCGAGATGGGGGAGGAGCCTGCTGGGGTTGTGTTTCCGCCCCGGGAGCTGACCTTCGACGGATTCTTCGAGGATGCCACCTTGCGGCTCGACTATGTGCTGGCAGGCGATGCATCTCGTCAGGATATATATTTGGAAGATATGCTGCGGACTTCGGTATGGGCCGGGCGCCGCAGTAATCTGGACACGCTGCTGCTGCAAGGCAACGGACAGGTCGTAGTCCGCGACGGTCGCTCCGGTCAGGTGCTCTACAAGAACGGCTTCTCATCGCTGTTCCAGGAGTGGCTGGCTACGCCGGAGGCTGAATCGCGGGCCCGCGCCTTTGAACTATGCCTGCAGGTGCCGTTCCCCCGCGAACCCGTGACGGTCGAAGTAACGCTCTTTGACACCCATGCGGCCGTGGCGGCCAGGATAGTGCACAGCGTGGATCCTGCGGATATACTTATCAGGTCGGTGCAAAGTGATGAGGCTGGACAGCCGACTCTGTCATCGAAGGGTGAACTCCGCGTGCTGCAGGAGGGAGGGCCGGTGGAAGCCGCGTTGGACCTCGTGGTAATCAGCGAGGGTTATCTGGCCGGCCAGAAGGATAAATTCTATGCCGATGCAGGGAAACTGGTTCGCGACTGTCTGTTTGCGACCGAGCCCTACGTGTCTTACAGCGACCGTTTCAACATCCGCGCAGTCTTCGTGCCTTCTGCCGACGAGGGCCCCAGCGTGCCCCGCGAGGGTGTATGGCACGACACCGCCGTGGCTTCGCACTACGATACGTTCTACAGCGCCCGATACCTAACAACCTCGTCCATGCGCAAGCTCTACGATGCGCTCGGGACGGTGCCGTTCGAGCATGTAATAATCCTTGTGAACACTCCGCTCTACGGCGGCGGAGGCATCTACAACAATATGTCCGTGGCATGCAGCGACCATCCCACTTCGGGCATCGTCTTCGTCCATGAGTTCGGACATGCCTTCGCCGGTCTGGCCGACGAGTATGCCTACGATGAGTACGATCCGGTATATCCTGACGACACTGAGCCCTGGGAGCCGAACATCACCACACTGAAAGATTTTGAGAGCAAGTGGGCGGACATGCTTCCTTCCGGTACTCCCATCCCCACTCAGCCGGACGCCCTTCTGGATAGCGTCGACGTCCGGAAGGTCTGGCAGACTTTGCCGGCTGAGCAGCGTGCTTTTCTGAATGAGCAGCTTGGGGTCTACGAAGGTGCCGGCAACTGCACCCATGGCGTCTACCGCCCCGCACAGGTGTGCCGTATGCGCATCAACGAGTGCGACAGCTTCTGCCCCGTCTGCCGCAGGGCGATTGTCCGTACTATAGAATTCTATACTAGGTAAGTTCAGCGCTTTTATTCTCTTTTTCTTGACGTATTTTGAGCACTTTTGAGTTATATAGATAGATAATGATAATACAGCCGTGAATCCCCTGCTTTTCCGAATGCTGCGAGACAACGAGGTGAGAGTCCATGAGCTCAACTACCTCTTCTGGGAGTGCACTACCCGGTGCAACTTCCGCTGCCGTCACTGCGGCAGTGACTGTGGCATCGCGGAGCGCGGCAAGGACATGCCCCTCGAGGATTTCCTTGCGGCTGTGGATACCATACCGAAGGAGCGTATACCTGAGAACTTTACGGTTGTTCTCACTGGCGGTGAGCCTTTGCTGCGGCCGGATATCCTTGAAATAGGGAAGGCGCTTCGCAGCCGGGGATTGCAGTGGGGCATCGTCTCCAACGGCTGGCTTTACGATGACGAAATGCACCTGAAGCTGGTGGATGCAGGGATGGGTGCAGTCACGGTGAGCCTGGACGGGCTGGAGGCCAGCCACGAATGGATGCGCGGCGTTCCGGGCAGCTACGGCAGGGCTCTGAGGGCTATCGGCGCTTTCGCCCGCGACCCGCGTCTCAACAGCGACGTGGTGACCTGCGTCAACAAGCGCAACCTAGGCGAACTGCCTTATATATACGAAGTGCTTTGCGGTCTTGGGTTGAAGCAGTGGCGCCTGTTTACCGTGATTCCCATAGGCAGGGCAGCCGGCGACCCGGAGATGTTCCTTTCCGATGAAGAGTTCGTATCCCTTATGGAATTCATAAGACAGAAGCGCACGCAGGACGGCCCGATGCGCGTCACGTTCAGCTGCGAGGGCTATCTGGGACGCTATGAGGAACAGGTCCGCGACGGACGCTTCTTCTGCCACGCCGGAGTCAACATCGCTTCGGTCCTGGCCGACGGCCGCATCTGCGCTTGTCCCAACATTGACCGGGACCGCTTTAGCCAAGGCAACATATATCAGGACAATTTGTGGCAGGTATGGCAGGAACGCTTCCAGCCATTCAGAGATCGCAGCTGGGCCCGTACGGGGCGGTGCGAAAATTGCAGGGAATGGCGCAACTGCCTCGGCGGCGGAATGCACAACTGGCATGGAGACTGTACGGACGCCCTTCAGTGTCATTATGCCAAGACTTTGGAAAACGTTTAAAATATCAGATACTATGAAATGGTTTCGCAATCTTCTCAAAGGCTTGTCTCTCACTACAGCGCTTTTTGTGGTGCAGGCCTGCTATGGTACACCCCAGGGTTCGTGGTTTGGTGAAGGCGGAGTGGCTCCGATGACATTCTCGCTGGTCGCCGATGATACTGGCGCGCCGATAGAGGGTATCGTTGTCAAGGGCGTCGCCACTGTCGAGTTTGACAGCGATGCTGCCGCAGAACTTGGAGTCACGGGTGTCGACGGCAAGTGCGATGTCGCCATACCTTATCTGAGAGATTATGAAGGCCCGCTGCTGACCTTCGAGGATCCGACCGGCAACTATGCCGCAAAGGATACTACCCTCGCAGACCTCAGGGAGAGGGAGATTGTCATCAAGCTCAGCCATAAGTAATGAGGCGTCTTCTGGCAATAGCAGTCCTGCTGGGGATTGCATTGGGCGCATCTGCCCAGGAGTCTTCTTTCCAGAAGAGATACTCCATAGAAGTCGGCACCGGGATACCGCCGCTTTATATGGACTATATGACCACGGCCGACCGTCTGGCAGATAAAGGCCTGGCAATCGACAAGGAGAGTGCCTTCTATCCGGTGGTCAGTCTGTCCGGAGTGATGAGTGTTTCCGAAAAGAATGAGTTCACGCTGACGATAGGGACTTCGTGGTGCCATCACAAGGTGATACAGTATTCAGTTTTCGGCACTGATCCTAACGGGAAACCAAGGTACAATGTGCATGACGGTAAGCCTGCCGGGTGGATGAATTCTTCTTTCCAGTGGTCGGTCAATCTCAACTGGAGGCATCTGTGGAATCCGGAGAATATGGCGACCTTCTACAGCGGGCTGGGCATCGGCTATTCGCCGGCTCTCGGTCCCACTCCTGTGCCGACCCTGACACCTGTTGCGCTGCGTGTCGGCGGCGATCATTTCTACGGCTTTATTGAATGCACCATCGGCGCCGTGGCTACTTTCGCTCACGGTGGACTGGGGTGGAGGTTCTAGGCCGGACGGGACTCTGGTTCTGCGTGGCCCGGCCCCGCAAACGGCCTTTTCGCGGGCCAGACGGGTCTTGGACAGTCATTTGGCCCCGGAAACTGCCCTTTCGCGGGCCGGACGGGTCCTGGATAGTCATCTGGCCCCGGAAACCCGCCTTTCGCGGGCCGGACGGGCTTTCCACCAGCGGAGGATGAAGCGCAGGCCGGCGGAGAGGAGTCCTGGTCCGAGACCGCAGTAGAACCAGGCGATGAAGGTGTCGGGAACCTGCGGGATGCGCTTCAGTGTGATTCCCAGCGTAATCATAAATGCTATGATGAGGTAGCCCTTCAGGCTGAAGGTCTTGAAGATGGAAGTCTTCGGCTCGGTCATTGCCATGATGCGGGCGGCGTACTTGCGTACTACCCCGGTGAACATGAACCAGAAGCCCGCGAAGACCACTGCCGACAGCAGGAAGAACCACCACGGGATAACCTCCAGACTCTGATATGCCTTGATTCCGATGAGCGCAATCTTAGTCCCGATGGCTGTCCATAGGATGCCATTGACGAGAAGCAGGTGGCGGGTCGGAATGCGGAGCATAGATGGCTTTTTCCAAAGATAAGAAAAAAAGCAGGATTTGTCGCCCCTGACGGGGTGACCCCGGGTCACAAAAAAACCGCTGGAATTTCTTCCAGCGGTTTTTTTCGTGACCCCTACAGGATTCAAACCTGTAACCTTCTGATCCGTAGTCAGATGCTCTATTCAGTTGAGCTAAGGGGCCGAAGTATTACTCAGCGGGTTTCGCTACGTATTTCTTCTCTTTGATGCGGGCCTTCTTACCAGTCAGGTTGCGGAGGTAGAAGATGCGAGCCCTGCGTACCTTACCGTACTTGTTAACCTCGATGCTCTCGATGAACGGTGAGTTGAGGGGGAATATACGCTCTACACCAATGCCGTTAGAGATCTTGCGGATAGTGAAGGTCTGGGTCCTGCCGGCTCCACGCCTCTGGATCACAACGCCACGGAATTTCTGGAGGCGCTCCTTGTTCTCCTCTTTGATCTTGTAAGTGACCGTGATAGTATCGCCTGCCTTGAAGTTCGGAAAGCTCTTCTGGTCCTGTGCCATCGCCTGTTCGGCAACTTTCAATAAATCCATATCATTCAAATATTTAGCGCAACATCGCGACTTAAAAGCCTTCACACGAGAGGTTGCTGTGATTTTTGGGACTGCAAAAGTGGAAAAATTTTTTTATTAATGCAAATTATTTTTAATCAGCCTTTAAAAACAAAATATACGGCCATGATCAGGCAGAAGAACGCTGCGAAATGGTTCCATCGCAGAGGGTCGCTCTTGAACACCAGGATTGACATCGTGGCGAACACTATAAGAGTTATCGTTTCCTGTATGATTTTGAGCTGCATCAGGGAGAAGGGGCCGCCGTTGCCCTGGAAACCGATGCGGTTGGCCGGGATCATGAAGAAGTATTCCAGAAGGGCGATGCCCCAGCTGACGATGATGATGCCGAAAATGCCCCACTTGGGGAAGACTTTTCCGAAATCGAATTTGAGATTGCCGTACCACGCCAGTGTCATCAATACATTTGACACAATCAGCATCAATACTGTTGCTAGTCCTTTTAACATTGCATTAGTAATAAAACGGCCGCAAAGATATGATTTTTTGTAAATTTGAGACTATGAAAATCCGTTTATTCAAGATAATTGCAATGGCGGCCGCCGTGCTTGTCCTGGCTGCTTGCGACAATCCCGTGAAGAGCTATACCGACTGGCTGTATGAATACATGCCGCTGCCCGACAGCCTCCAGTATGGCAGGGACTACTGGGAGGACAATGTCGCCAAGACGCTGGAGGTGCGCGACCGGATGGGCTGGGGCGTCACGGAGCGCGAGTTCCGCCATTTCGTTCTGCCGCTGCGGGTGAATAATGAGACTCTTGACGACTTCCGCACCAAATATGCTGATGAGCTCTGCGAGCGTGTGGCCGGTATGACGCTGGCCGAGGCTGCGCTGGAAATCAACCATTGGTGCCACGAGCATGCCACTTACCAGCCGTCCGACGGACGCACCGGCGGTCCGGAGTCGATTATGCAGAGGGGTCTGGGACGCTGCGGTGAGGAATCCGTGCTGACGGTGGCGGCTCTGCGTGCTGCTGGCATTCCGGCCCGGCAGGTCTATACTCCGAGATGGGCCCATACTGACGACAACCACGCGTGGGTTGAGGTGTGGATATACGGCCGCTGGCACTTCATGGGCGCCTGTGAGCCTGAGCCGGTGCTGGACAGAGCGTGGTTCAACGGCGCGGTGTCGCGGGCTATGATCCTGCACACCAAGGTGTACGGCGACTACGACGGCCCGGAGGATGTGATCCAGCGGACACCCTGCTATACTGAGATAAATGTGGTGCGGAATTATGTGCCGGTGCATCGCACTGCCGTGAAGGTGGTGGATGGCGGGGCCCCTGTGGAGGGTGCCGCGGTGAGCTTCCGCATCTATAATTACGCTGAGTTTTACAATGTAGTGACTTATGTGACCGATGCTGACGGCCGCGCCGCGCTTGACACCGGGCTTGGCGACATGTTCGTGCTGGCCTGGAAGGACGGACGGTTCGGCTACGCAGTGGCTTCGTCAGATGAGACAGTGATCGAGCTGGACCATAGCTTCGGCGAGGAGTTCACCGACGAGCTGGAGATCAATCCGCCTGCTGAGAATCCGCTTGCCGGCAACATCGATCCGGCGAAAGCTGCGGCGAATGCGGCGAGGCTGGCCGTCGAAGACAGCATCCGTCTGTCCCGCGACCATTCTAATCCGGCCGTGGCGCGCTTCCGCGAGGCATATCCCGACAGGGCGGAGAGTGTGCTGAAACTTCTTTCCGAGAAGGATCTGGCCGATGTGACTTACGATGTGCTGGAGGATGCTCTCGAAGGGGTGGGTTCCGAGAGGGTGGAGTTGGAGCATCTGCGACCTTACCGGCATGAGATCCTGGCTTCCGGCGAGGTGGCCGGCCTGCACGACGCCGATGCCGTGAGACGCTGGTGCGACGAGAACATTACTGTCGTGGAGGGGCGCAATCCGCAGAGTCTGAGGACTTCGCCGATAGCGGTCTGGCGCTCCCGCATGGCTGACGGCCTGGGTTTGAAGATATTCTATGTGGCGCTGTGTCGCACTCTGGGCATTCCGGCGGATTATGACCTGGTCACCGGTCAGGTGAGCTCGTCTGCCCCGAAGGCGCATCTGCGGCCCGCCTCTGACAAATATTTCCGGGATTATACGCTGACTCATATTTCGGCTGACGGCGAAACGCTGCTGCTGGACTATGAGAGCGGGCTGCCGGAGGTGATGGACGTGGCGGAGGGGTATTACCTGCTGACCACCGGCCTCAGACTTTTCGACGGCAGCGTGCTGGCGCGCCTGGAGTTCTTCAATGTGGCGGCAGACGAGGAGCGCGATCTCGTGCCGACGGTGAGGACGGCTTATGCCAAGCCGGCCGTGATCGGCAGCATGGACCCGGAGGCGCTGTTTGTCCCGTATGTGGAAGGAGCTTCGCCGGATGAAGTGCAGGATTCTGCCGGAGCGGAAAGCGGGCCGTCGCAGGCAGATGCTCCGGATGGAACGGAAGGCGTTCAGCCCCAGTCGCTGCTCTCGGCGACCGGCCGCGGATGGTTCCTGCTGGCCTTCATGGGGCATCTCGACGAACCTACCAGCCATGCCGTCACCGAGCTGGAAGCTGCTGCCGGCGTGCTGAATGAGTGGGGGAGACCCGTCGTGGTGCTGGGCGAGGACCGACCCGCCGGACTGCAGAATGCCGTCTTCGGCCAGGATGTTTCTGTGTTGCAGACTCTCCCGGGCGAGCACAATCTGCCCGTGGTGGCCATCTGCGACAGCTTCGGTCGCGTGGTCTATCTTTCTGAAGGCTATAATACCTCACTGGCCGCCGATCTGGAGCGGATTATTCCCATGCTATGAAACCCTTTTGCGAAGTCTGCTGCCCTACGCTGGATGCCGTGACCCGGGCCGTCGCCGCCGGTGCGGGCCGGATAGAGCTTTGTGAGCGTCTGGAAGTCGGCGGAGTGACGCCGTCGGAGGAGCTGATAAGAGAGGCGCTGGCTGTGGCTGGCGGCAGGGTAGAGGCTATTCCTCAGAAAGCACCCGGAAATGTGCCTGTGAATGAGCCTCGTGCCGTTCCGGTGAATGTTCTGATCCGACCGCGGGAAGGCAATTTCGTTTATAATGAAGAAGATGTGGCTCAGATGCTGGCTTCCATTGAGATGTGCAAGCGGCTCGGCGTGAACGGCGTAGTCATCGGCGCCTTGAGGCCAGACTGCTCTGTAGATATGGAGCTGATGCGCCGTCTGGTGGAGGCTGCAAGGCCCCTGAGCATCACCTTCCACCGCGCCTTCGACGATTGCAGTGACATCTTTGCGGCGCTGGAGGGCATCATCAGCCTCGGCATCGACCGCATCCTCACCTCCGGCCACTGCGCCAACGCATGGGAAGGCCGTTTCTCTCTGCGCGATCTCGTCGCCCGCGCCGCCGGCCGAATCGTCATCATGCCTGGCTGCGGCATCACCCCCGCGAACCTCCCCGAGATCGCCGCCACAACCCGCGCCACCGAATTCCACGGCTCGCGGATTTTGGGATAAATTCTGGTTCTACTCGAGTGTTGTTTGAGAAAAACTATTTATCTTTGTGACGTTAATGTTGTAAGAAAGATACGGTCTATTTTTGACCGGATGTGTAGGAGAGCGTCGGAATCTCTGACGCTCTCTTTTTTTTATTCCTTATACAACCCTTCGCGGGAGAGCATGTGCTTCAGGTTGGCGATGCCGTAGGCGGTGACGGCCTGGATGACGGCAGAGTGCTCCAGGTAGGCAGGGATGAGCTTGTCGTAAAGGTCATCCTCGGTGTGCCAGATGTCGCGGTAGTTGAAGTCGTAGCCGAAGACGTCGCTTTCACGGAATGAGATTGCCGGGACGCCGTTCATAGCGAAATAGGCGTGGTCGCTGCCACCGGCCGAGGTGGGACGGTGCTGGGGATCGCCTTCCCTCTTTACCACAGAGAACGGAATGTCCGGATTATAGTCGAACAACGGTTTGCAGGCCGTCACGAAATCGTCATACATGGCCGGCGGAACTACGATGGAATTGGCTGCCAGAGGGCCGCCGTCGCGGTTGAAGTAGTTCGAGATCTTGTCCCAGGGAACAGTCTTGTTCTCTACAAAAAACTTGGAACCCAGCAGACCGTACTCCTCCGCCGTCCAGATGCAGAACATGATGGAACGCAGCGGCTTAGCTCCGGCAGCAGCCAGCAGACGCGCCGCCTCCATAGTCACGCAGACTCCCTGACCGTCGTCAGTAGAGCCGGTGGCAATGTCATAGGCATCCAGGTGGCTGCCCATCATCACGTATTCATCAGGATACTTGCTGCCGCGGATTACGCCCAGAATATTGTGATACTTCATCGGGCCGGGGAAGAAATGATTGCGGATGTCGAATTCCAGCAGGAAATCCTGGCGGTCCACCACCTTCTCCTTGATGACGGCGAACTGATGCTCGTCCAGCAGGATATCGCAGGCAGTGGGCAGATTGTCCATGGTGATGTCGAAGCAGGTGGCGCGGTTATAGAGCACCTGCATGGGCAGCTTCGCCGGGCGGATGAAGCCCAGCACCCCGGCTTCTACCATCTGGCGGTACATGGGCACCGAAACTTCCTCTCCGGCAGCCAGTTTGGCAGCTCTGGTGGAGTCAGCCTTGGCACTGGCGTCGATGGCAAGCCCGTTGGTAGGGCCGGTCTCGATCAGAACCCAGGCACCCTTCAGAGCGCCTTTGACGCGGTCGAAGTCACGCTGGTTCTTCGGCTCCAGATACACCCGGCCTTTCTGCGGGCCGCGGGTGCCGGCAGTGTAGGCAGGAGTGCCGAAATGCAGCATCATGCCATCCTCGGAAAGCATACGGCCAGACCAGGGACCGCGGTCGAAGCCCACATTGATGGTGACGGCTTCCTGAACGATGACTTCCAACCCCCAGTCGCGGAACTGCTGGGCAACCCAGTCCTCGGCATGGTTGAGCATGTGCGTGCCCACCAGACGGCCGCCGATGTTGCGGGCGAAATAGTCAGCGTATTCCATGGTGTGGTTGTCGGTGCGGCCTGCTTCCAGGACGGCTTTGACAACTTTGTCCTGAGCTGTGGCCGGGATAGCCAGAAGCAGCATCAGCAAGGGGAGGAAAATCTTTTTCATTATCGTTTCAGTTGTTGATTTCGTATTGATGGAAGTTATTTATTTTGCTTGGCGCTCAGAGCGTTGCGTTGTACACAGATGTCGGCCCATTTCGGGGCGCGGTCGAACATATCGGCCAGTTCGGCGAGGATGTCCGGGATGGCGATGCCCTGCGGGCAGATCTGCATGCAGGCTCCGCACTTGAGGCAGGCGTGCGGGCGCTTTTCCTCCGGCAGGCTCTCGAGACGCATCACTGGAGTGAGGGAGACCTGGACCTTCAGGTCGTTATATTCTGATATGAGGGCGGGGATGTCCAGCTCGGCCGGGCAGCCTTTGCAGCAATAGCGGCATGCGGTGCAGGGAACGGAATCCTTCATGCCCTCGGCGATTTCCGCCAGGACGGCACGTTCGCGCTCAGACAGCGGGTCAGGACGTTCAAATGTCGCAATATTCTCTTTCATCTGTTCCAGGGAGGACATGCCGCTCAGCACGACGGCAAGGCCCGGGATGTCGTGGAGCCAGCGCAGCGCCCAGGATGTGTCGGTGCGGGAAGATGTGCTTTCCGTTGTGCCGTCCTCGGAAGAATTTCCTCCGGAACGAGCTGTCTCTGAGCTGGCCAGCTCCTGAAGCCGGGCATGGGCGGCGGGGGAGAGGTGCGACAGTTTGCCGCCTCGAAGAGGTTCCATCACGACGATCGGAAGCCCGTGGTCTCGGATGATTTCGATCTTGCGGCGAGCGTCCTGCAGGCTCCAGTCGAGGTAATTCAGCTGGATCTGCACGAATTCTACTACCTGGCCGTAAGGGCCGTCGAGGATAGTCTGGAGATGTTCCGGGGTACTGTGACAGGAGAAGCCCAGATGACGGATGCGGCCTTCCTCGCGCTGCTTGACGAAATAATCCAGGATGCCCCAGCGCGGATCCATGTAGTCTGCGATGCTGTTCTCGCAGATGTTGTGGAAGAGATAGAAGTCGAAGTAGTCTACGCCGCATCTGCGCAGCTGGCGCTCGAACACTCCGGCGGGGTCGAAGACGTCGTAATGCTGGTGCCCGGGATACTTGTCAGCCAGATTCCACTTGTCGCGGGGATAACGGTTGAGAGCCGCTCCAAGCACCTGCTCGGATTGACCGTCGTGATAGGGGAACGCGGTGTCGAAATAGTTGATGCCGTGGGCTATAGCCTCGTCGACCATCGCGAACACAGTGTCGCGGTCTACGCTCCCGTCCGGAAGCAGCGGCAGCCGCATCGCCCCGAATCCGAGCGCCGACAGCCTTTCATCTAGAATCGTGTGGTAAAACATATCTACAAAGATACTGAATAAATAACTCATGAACGACTTCCGCGAGCATCATTCATTTCTGCCATCGCATCCGGCGACGTGGCGCTATCCTTCTCGCAGAAGTGTGCGCCGACTACCCCCTCTGGAAAGGCTTCTGAGGCCTATGTGCAGCGCACACCCCTCGTTTAAAGGCCAGTGTGCGCCGCCAATCGCGCTTATACGCGTTCTGGGGCACATCGCCGGCGCACACTTCTGCACGGACGGCTCGTCGCGATGGCATAATATAAAAACTGATTGTTGCAATTGAGGACCCTAGCCACATATTACTGGGGCGCTGCCCCAAACCCTGCCGCTATAGCCTGCTATCAGCACAAGCAGCCCTCACGGCTTCCGCTATCGCCTGCAGGCGACGAGGGAGGGGCCCACGCACAGCGTGGGAGGGAGACGCGAAGCGTCGGTCCGAAATGCAACAATCAGTTTTTAAAAAGATCTTTAGATTCCTTCGATGATCCTTACCCAGCCATGCTTATCTTCGGCACGGCCGTACTGGATATCCTGGAGAGCATGGTACATCATGGTGCTGTACTTGCCGGGAGCGTCGTACTCGTACCACTTGTCCTTGTTGGGATCGTACAGACGACCTACCGGTGAGATGACGGCGGCTGTACCGCAGGCACCCACCTCGTCGAAAGTAGCAATCTCCTTCTCATACTCGATCGGACGATCCTCCACCTTGAGGCCCAGGTCATCAGCGATGACGCGCAGACTCTTGTTGGTGATAGAGCCCAGCACAGACCTCGACAGAGGAGTGATGTAAGTAGCATCCTTGATAGCGAAGAAGTTGGCAGCGCCGAACTCGTCGATATACTTCTGCTCGGCAGCGTCCAGATAGAGCTCGTTAGAGAAACCTCTCTCATGGGCGAAAGCGCCGGCCTGGATGCTGGCAGCATAGTTGCCGCCCACCTTGGCCTGGCCAGTGCCGCGCGGAGCCGCACGGTCGTGAAGTTTCTCGAGAACCACGTCGATCGGAGCAAATCCGTTCTTGAAGTACGGGCCCACAGGGGTTACGAAAATCAGGAACATATAGTCGAGAGCAGTCTTCACGCCCACCTCGGCAGTGGTTCCGATGAGCAGCGGGCGGATGTAAAGAGAGGCGCCGGTGCCGTAAGGAGGCAGATATTCGGCGTTCGCACGTATCACCTTCTCAACCATCTCGATGAAAAGGTCCTCGTCGGGAGCGGCCATCAGCAGATAGTCTGCAGACGCCTTCATACGTTTTGCATTCTCATCGATGCGGAACACGCGCACCTTGCCGTCCACGCCGCGGAAAGCCTTGGCGCCTTCGAACACTTCCTGACCGTAGTGGAGCGAAGTGGCTGCTATATGCATGGGGATATACTCGTGAGCAGTGAGATACGGCTCTCCCCATTTACCGTCGTGATATTCGCAACGGATATTGAACTTCGTCTTTACATAGCCGAAGCCTATGTTTTTCCAATCAAGATCTACCATAAGGCGGGGTTAATTAATTGTTCTCGGGACGCAGTGCACGTACAGCCTTGCCGGCCTGCCACATCTCGCTCTCACGCATCTCCTTGAGCTCTTTCTCAAGACCTTCGCGGTAGTCGGGCTTGCTGTTTGAATCGATAGAGATCTGAGCTTCGTTGCCAGTTGCAACGCTGTCATAGAGAGCCTCGAACACAGGTTTGGTAGCATCGCGGAAGCGCTTCCACCAGTCGAGGGCGCCGCGCTGAGCGGTAGTCGAGCAGTTGGCGTACATCCAGTCCATACCGTTCTCGGCAACCAGCGGGAGAAGGCTCTGTGAGAGCTCCTCAACAGTCTCGTTGAAAGCCTCTGAAGGAGTGTGGCCATGTGCACGGAGAGTGTCGTACTGAGCTGCGAAGATACCCTGGATGGCACCCATGAGAGTTCCGCGCTCGCCGGTAAGGTCGCTGTAGGTCTCTCTCTTGAAAGTAGTTTCGAAGAGATAGCCACTGCCGATACCAACGCCGAGGGCGATGGTGCGTTCATAAGCCTTTCCGGTAGCGTCCTGGAAGATGGCGTATGAAGAGTTGATGCCCCTGCCCTGCAGGAAGAGACGGCGGAGTGAAGTACCTGAACCCTTGGGGGCGCACATGATTACGTCTACATCTTTCGGAGGGATGATGCCGGTGCGCTCTTGATAAGTGATGGCGAAGCCGTGTGAGAAGTAGAGAGCCTTGCCGGCTGTCAGGTGCTTCTTCACTGTGGGCCATGCGCTGATCTGACCTGCGTCTGAAAGCAGGAACTCTATGATAGTGGCTCTCTTGCAAGCCTCTTCGATCTCAAAAAGGGTCTCTCCGGGTACCCAGCCGTCAGCGACAGCCTTGTCCCAGCTCTTGCCTCCCTTGCGCTGTCCGACTATGACATTGAAACCGTTGTCGCGGAGATTGAGGCTCTGTCCGGGGCCCTGGACACCATATCCGAGGACTGCGATGGTCTCGTTTGCCAATACTTCTTTTGCTTTTTCCAGAGGGAATTCGGCACGTGTAACAACCTGCTCTACGATGCCGCCAAAATTCATTTCTGCCATTTGTGTTATGTTGTTAAGTTTGTTATTTGTCCAATTTGATGTACTGTACCTGTGCGATATCCACCATATTGTCGGCCTGGTTGATGATGCGGTCCATGCGGATGTCGTCAGCATCGGAGCATATCAGCTCCACCTTGGCCAGACGGTCGTCTATCACTTTGTAGTTCACGCTCTCCACCGGGAGTCCTTTCTGGATGAAAAGAGTCGTTATGCGGTTGAGGATGTCCACCCTTGCACTTACAGTAGCTTCGAGTCTGTATTTCATGATGTATTATTAGTTATCTTATGATAAGGTCGTTCAATGTCTTGCCTCCGGGGATCATCGGATAGACGTTGGCGGTCGGGTCCACCACTGCTTCGAGGAAGAAGGCTCCTTTCGACGCGGCCATGCGATCGATAGCGTCTTCCAGCTCTTCCGGCTTGGAAATCTTCATATACTCGATCTCGTATGCCTCGCAGATCTTGCTGAAATCCGGGTTGACAAGCATGGTATGCGAGAAGCGCTTGTCGAAGAAGAGGTCCTGCCACTGGCGCACCATTCCGAGGAAAGAGTTGTTGAGCAGCACTATCTTCACGTCTATGTTGTTCTGGAGTATGGTTCCGAGCTCCTGGATGTTCATCTGCAAGCCGCCGTCACCGACTATTGCAACCACCTGGGCGTCCGGACGGCCGCACTTTGCGCCGATTGCCGCCGGCAATGCGAATCCCATGGTGCCGAGGCCGCCGGAAGTGATCCAGCCGGTCTTCATGGTGAGCTTCAGGTAGCGAGCAGCGAACATCTGGTTCTGGCCCACGTCTGTAACGAGCACCACGTTGCTGCCGTAGCTCTTCGGACTTACTTTCTCGATATAGTGGCTGTTGATGGCGTCTACCACCTGGGCCATATTGAGCTTCTTGCTGGCGAGCATAGGGCCGATTACGTTCTCTTTCTCCTTGTCGTACTGCTCGTAACCGAAGCGCCTCCAGCTCTCGCGGTCCTTGAACACCAGACCGTCGCAGATAGCTTCCAGCATCTGGCGGGCGTCACCGTGGATGGTGAGATCCACCTGAACGTTCTTGTTGAACTCGGTCTTGTCGATGTCTATATGGATTATCTGGGCGTTCTGGGCATAGCCGCCGGTATTGCCGGTGACGCGGTCGGAGAAGCGCATGCCCACAGCCAGGATCACGTCGGCCTGCTGGGTCATGGCGTTCGCCGATATGTTGCCGTGCATTCCCACCATGCCGATGTAGTAATGGTCGTGGAAGTTCATGGCGCTGCGGCCGAGCAGCGTACATGCCACGGGGATACAGCCCTTGTTGGCACATTCTGCCAGCACGGCCTCGGCTCCTGAGATGAGCACGCCCTGGCCGGCAATGATAAGGGGCTTCTCTGCATTGTTGAGCAGCTCGATTGCCTTCTGCACGTTCAGGTCGCGCTTCTCGAGGTTGTCCCTGCGGGGAACCTGCACCATGCGGTCGAGGGCGGCCTTGAGGTCATAGCGGTAGCGGAACTTCTCGACCTGGGCGTTCTTGGTGATGCTGATGAGCACCGGGCCGGGACGGCCGCTGCGGGCGATATGGAAGGCCTGCGGCACTACGATGGGAATGTCCTCGGCACGTGAGATCTGGTAGTTCCACTTTGTTATGGGGGTGGTGATGCCTACCATGTCGGCCTCCTGGAAGAAGTTGGTGCCGAGCTTGCCGACATCTACCTGCGCGGTGATGCAGACAATCGGCGTGGAGTCCATCATGGCGTCGGCGATGCCAGTCACGAAGTTGGTAGCTCCGGGGCCTGAGGTGGCTACGCAGACTCCAACCTGACCGGTGGCCCTTGCATAGCCTTCTGCGGCATGCACGGCTCCCTGCTCGTGGCGCACCAGGATGTGGCGGAGCTTGTCGGTATAGTCGTACAGTTTGTCGTAGAAAGGTATGATGCTGCCTCCGGGGTATCCGAAGATGGTGTCTACGTTTTCTTCAATTATAGTGTTGATGAGCGCTTCGGCTCCTGTCATCATTTTTTCTTCCATATTATATCATTCTAACTCCACCAATATCTGCCGAACCTGCAAGCATCGAATATGCCTGGAGGGCCTTGCTGACCTTGCGGTCCCTGTGTGCGGGTTTGTATTCCTTCAAGGCGGCGCGGCGCTCCGCGAGTTCGGCGTCGCTCACCTCTACATTGATGCTCCTTGCCGGGATGTCGATGGTTATCATGTCGCCGTCATGCACGAGCGCGATGGCGCCCTTGTTGGCTGCTTCCGGAGAGACATGGCCTATAGACAGGCCGCTGGTGCCGCCGGAGAAGCGTCCGTCGGTGATCAGGGCGCATTCCGCTCCGAGGTGCATGCTCTTCAGGAACGATGTCGGATAGAGCATCTCCTGCATGCCGGGGCCGCCTTTCGGGCCTTCGTAGCGGATTACCACCACATCGCCCTTCTTTACCTTGCCGCCGAGGATGCCGGCCACAGCGTCTTCCTGGCTTTCGAAGACCACTGCCGGGCCGCGGAACTTGAAAATCTTCTCGTCCACACCTGCGGTCTTCACGATGCAGCCGTTCACGGCGATGTTGCCGCTGAGTACTGCCAGTCCGCCGTCTTTCATATATGCATTCTCTATGCTGCGGATGCAGCCGGCCTTGCGGTCGAGGTCGAATTCCTTATAATATTTGTCGCAGCCGCCGAGGATGCCTGTGCGCTCGCCGAGCGGTGCTGCGAGATATTTGGCTACGTGAGGGTGTGCCACTGCATAGCGGGTAGCGTCCTTTCCGGCTGCGGCGGTGATGTCGTTGTCAGCTATGGCCTCGGCCAGAGTCGGGTAGTCCACCCTCTTGGCGTCGGTGTGCAGCAGGCCGCCCTTGGCCAGCTCGCCGAGGATGCCCATTATGCCTCCGGCCCTGTTCACGTCCTGCACGTGGTAATGATAGCTCGGGGCAACCTTACAGAGCACGGGAACCTTGCGGGACAGACGGTCGATGTCGGCCATGGTGAAGTCGACGCCGGCCTCGTGGGCTATCGCAAGCAGGTGGAGAACTGTATTTGTCGAGCCGCCCATAGCGATGTCGAGGCTCATGGCGTTCTCGAACGCAGCCTTGTTGGCGATAGAGCGCGGGAGCACGCTTTCGTCATCTTTGAAATAGTAGTCGTTTGCAAGCTTTACGATAAGCTCAGCTCCTCTCTCGAAGAGGTCGCGGCGGCATTTGTGGGTTGACAGGATGCTGCCGTTGCCGACCGGAGCGACTCCGAGGGCCTCGGTGAGGCTGTTCATCGAATTGGCGGTGAACATGCCTGAGCAGCAGCCGCAGGTAGGGCATGCGGCACGCTCGTAGCGCAGCAGCTCGTCGGCCGGTGTGGCGGGGTCGCCGCCTTTAACCATTATGTCGATGAGGTCGCAGTCCTTGCCGTCGACGTTTCCGGCTTCCATGGGGCCTCCGGATACAAAAACGGCCGGAATGTTAAGCCTCATGGTGGCCATCATCATACCGGGCGTTATCTTGTCGCAGTTGGAGATGCATATCATGGCGTCAGCACAGTGCGCATTGCACATATACTCAACGCTGTCGACTATTATCTCTCGGGAAGGGAGGGAATAGAGCATTCCGCCGTGGCCCATCGCGATGCCGTCGTCTAGTGCTATTGTATCGAACTCTGCGGCGAAACAGCCGAGTTCTTCTATTTTCTTCTTTACGATCTGGCCTATCTCATGGAGATGCATGTGGCCGGGAACGAACTGAGTGAAGGAGTTGACTACCGCGATTATCGGCTTGCCCACAAATCGGTCGTCCATGCCGTTGGCCCTCCAAAGACCTCTGGCACCAGCCATCGTGGCTCCCTCAAAAGTTACACTGCTTCTAAGTTTCATTAGCTACTTATAAAAAAATTCACTTACTGGAAAGAATCCAACAAGTGAACTGCATATTATAATTCCGTTGTGGATTCTTGTTTACAAGGCGCTCACGACCAGCACCAGCAGGTCTAGGGTAAGGACGAGTCGGATGCTGTTGATAATGGCGGTTTGCATTGTGAATCCTTGATTAACGGTTCTGCACGCAAAGGTAAAATTCTTTTTGCATATTTCACAAAATTTTATTAGATTATTGGCAAATATCCATACCTTTGTCACCATGAACGACAAATTATATATTTTCGACACCACTCTCCGGGATGGAGAGCAAGTCCCCGGCTGCCAGCTCAACACCATTGAAAAGATAGAACTAGCCAAGTTGCTGGAGTCTCTGGGCGTTGACATAATCGAGTGCGGCTTCCCTATTTCAAGTCCCGGTGACTTCAAGAGCGTGGTCGAAATATCCAAGGTCGTCACCTCTTCCCGCATCTGCGCTCTGTCGAGGGCTGTCGAGAAGGACATCGACGCTGCCGCCGAGGCTCTGCACTTCGCCGAGCTCAAGCGCATCCACACCGGCATCGGTACTTCCGACTACCATATTAAATATAAATTCAACTCCACTCGCGAGGACATCCTGGCGAGGGCCATCGCCTGCGTCAAGTATGCCCGCAGATTTGTCGACGACGTGGAGTTCTACGCCGAGGATGCCGGCCGCACCGAGAATGAGTTCCTCGCCAGGGTGGTGGAGGCCGTGATTGCCGCCGGAGCTACCGTTGTCAATATCCCGGACACCACCGGCTACTGCTTCCCCGCAGAGTACGGCGCCAAGATCGCCTATCTGGTGAACAACGTTCCTAACATCGACAAGGCCATCATCTCTACCCACTGCCACAACGACCTCGGCATGGCTACCGCCAATACCCTTGCCGGCGTGATGAACGGCGCCCGTCAGGTCGAAGTTACTGTGAACGGTGTCGGCGAGCGTGCCGGCAACACTGCTCTCGAGGAGGTTGTTATGGCTGTCCGCAGCCGCAAGGAGTTCCCGGTTCATACAGATATACTTACCAAGAACATAACCAAGATTTCTCATCAGGTGTCTTCTCTGATGAGGATGCCCGTGCAGCCTAACAAGGCCATCGTGGGCCGCAACGCCTTCGCCCATTCTTCCGGCATCCATCAGGACGGCGTGCTGAAGAATCGCGAGAGCTACGAGATAATCGACCCTCAGGACATCGGTGTCAATGATTCTACCATCACCCTCACCGCCCGCAGCGGCCGTGCGGCTCTGGACCACCATCTCCGCAGGCTGGGCATCGTGCTGGGCACCGAAGAGCTTGCCGACGCCTACAAGAAGTTCCTCGATCTTGCGGACCGCAAGAAAGAGATTGACGACAATGACCTCTATGCCATCTCAGGCATCAGTCAGGATGATAT
Source organism: Bacteroidales bacterium (assembly GCA_017617655.1). Lineage (GTDB taxonomy): Bacteria > Bacteroidota > Bacteroidia > Bacteroidales > UBA932 > Equibacterium. Next base: position 23,046 of record JAFZVU010000081.1, on the reverse strand, counting down.
CGTCCAGAAGATAAAGCTCGATTATCTGCAGGTTGTCTGCGGTAAGAATTCTATTCCTATGGCTACGGTGGGTCTGATAATCGACGGCGAGAAGTGCAGCGCTACCTGCAGCGGCAAAGGCCCTGTCGACGCGGCATTCACCGCCATCCGTACGCTGGTGCACCGCCGCATCAATCTCGAGGAGATGCTCGTGCAGTCCATCACCCGCGGTACTGAAGACAACGGCATCGTGCACATCCAGGTCGAGAACAACGGCCAGTTCTACTACGGCTATTCCGCCGACCCCGACATCGTTACCGCCGCCGCCGGCGCCTACATCAACGCCATCGCGAAGATAATCTAAAAAGCAAGGCCGAATCGGTATTGCCATCGCGACGAGCCGTCCGTGCAGAAGTGTGCGCCGGCGATGTGTCCCAGAACGCGTATAACGGCGATTGTCGGCGCACACTGGCCTTTAAACGAGGGGTGTGCGCTGCCGATAGGCCTCAGAAGCATCTCCAGAGGGGGTAGTCGGCGCACACTTTTGCAAATCTAAAGGGTATTGTCGTAGAATTCGCAGGGCGAGGGGGCGAGGGTCAGGACGATGTCCTTGACGGGGGCGGTGAAGGCTGCGCTTGAATAGAATTCGCAGTGAGGCGTGTCGGTTGGACGCGCCTTCGCTGTATACAGACGTTTGGCCTGACGGGCCACGGCAGGGGCGGGGTTGACAATTTTCGCGCGGTCTTCCACTATTTTCTTGATGGTGTCCTCGAGGAAGGGGTAGTGGGTGCAGCCCAGCACGATGTGGTCCGCGCCTTCGGCGAGCATCGGCTCGATGTAGCCGCGAAGCAGGCCTTCCACTTCCGGCGAGTCGAAATCCGCCCGCTCCACAGCCTCCACCAGGCCTTCGCCGATGCGCTCGATGACCTCGACGTTTCCTTTGAAAGTGGCCAGGGTCTTGAGATAGAGCGGCCCTTTGAGAGTGCCGGCGGTGGCAAGCACCCCGACAACTCCGCTCTGGGAATGCAGGATGGCCGGCTTGATGGCGGGCTCCATGCCCACGAAGGGCAAGTCGTAGCTCTCCCTGAGATCTTTGATGGCAGCGGCGGTGGCTGTATTGCAGGCTACGACGATAATGTCGGCCCCTTTATCAATCAGGAAATTAGTGAGCTGGCGGCTGCGGGCCTTGATGAACTCGGCCTCCTTTGGGCCGTAGGGGCAGTTGCGGCTGTCGCTGAAATAGACATAGTCCTCGCCGGGCATGAGCCTGACGAGCTCCTTGAAGACGGAAAGACCGCCGATGCCGGAATCGAAAATGCCTATCATCGTTCGTGACGTTATTTACAAAATTAGTCAAATTTTCAATAACTTTGCCGCCTGTCAAAAGTTAGGAAATGGCATTGATCAGAGAACTCAGGGGCTTTACGCCCAAAATCGGCAAGAATTGCTTCATAGCCGAAAATGCATCGATAATAGGAGACGTAACGATAGGTGACGACTGCAGCATCTGGTATTCTGTGGTGCTCCGCGGCGACGTCAACACGATAAAGATAGGGGACAGGGTCAATATCCAGGACGGAGCCGTGCTCCATACCCTGTACAACCGCTCTGTAGTCGAGATCGGAAACGACGTTTCTGTAGGGCACAATGCAGTGATCCACGGAGCGAAGGTGGGCAACAACGTGCTGGTGGGCATGGGTGCCATCCTGATGGACAATGCCGTCATCCCTGACAACACCATTATCGCAGCCGGAGCCGTGGTGCTCAGCAATGAGGTTCTGGAGCCGGGCATCTATGCAGGCGTTCCCGCGAAGAAGGTGAAGGACGCCAGCGAGGCCATCGCAGCCGCGGCCCACAAGAACGCCCAGGGCTATCTTCTCTATAAGACCTGGTACGAATAAACCAACCCTTTCAGATTATATCTTGATGACAGTGAACGTGTCGTCGACGCCTCCGCCGTCGATGCGGACGTAATATGTGCCGCCGCTGCAGCCGGAAAGGTCTACCGTCAGCGGGCGGAAGGGGCCGGCATCGACAGTGGCCGACCAGACAGTCGCGCCGGCCTTGGTGGAAATAGAAATGGCATAGCTGCTGTCATTGCCGGGCCGGATGTTAAGGATATCCACGACCGGATTGGGATAGAGGTCCACAGGCCGCGACTTGTCGCGGACAAGAATCCTGAAACTGAACGTGCAGGTCTCTCTGCAGGCATCTTTTGCAGTGACGGATATGGTCGTGAGACCATACCCCAGTGCGGTGACCGTCAGTATGTTTTTCGAAATGCCGGTCCTGGCGACATCCGGGTCGGCAGTGTCCACGCTGTAAAGGAGCTTGTCTCCGTCATTATCCCTGATGTATTCTGAAAGGTCGATTGTCGCCGTTTCCGAGACAGTGCTGAAGATTATGTCGGGTGCCTTGGCGATTACTTCAGGGGTATGGTTCTCGAGGACTGTGATATGCATCTCCTGGATGGCTCTGGCTCCGTAGATGTCAGTGGCTTCCAGCGTGGCGCTGTGGTTGCCCGCGGGCGCCTCCAGGCCGTCGACAATCACCCTCGGACAGTCCCGGACGAGAGTGTCGAGTGAAATGCCGGGAGTGTCGGTGATGAGGTTGATCAGAAAGAAGTGTCCGTCGGCGTCAGATATCCTGAAGTCGAGGCTTTCCTGCTCCCAGGGCTTCACGGTCAGCTCTGTCGGGCCAGTCGCCTCGATGACGGGAGGGGTGTTGAGGCCGGTGGTCACAATCTCGGTCGCGGTGAGGGCTGATGTGTTCCCTGCAAGGTCTTCGGCTGCTGCTGCCACATAGAATACTGTGTTGAAATCCAGGCCGGTGAGGGTGGCATTGATGGTGTCTCCCGCCTTCTGCCCGTCAAGATACAGCCGGGCGAACATAAGGCCGGGGCTAATCTTTGAGAAATTGACGATGCTGTAATAGATCACGATGGAGGCTGGCAGTCCGTCATCCTCGTCCGCGGGGACTTTCACGCTTACGCTCAGGTTATTGGATTTTGCACTCACTTTCAGTTCCGAGGGCGTCTCCGGAGGAAGGCCGCCGCCGGTGTCGAAGGCTCTGTATGCATTTACCAGTCCGGCTCCCAGCTTGTTATTCCTGTTGAACGGCCGCAAAGAGGTGGCGCTCTGGGTCATTCTCTTTGTAACCTCGGCGGGGGTGAGCCCGTCCCGCTGGAACTGGGAAATGAGCAGAGCTGCCACGCCTGCGGCCTGAGGACAGGCCATGGACGTGCCCTGATGCAGGCCGTACCTGTTCCCGACCATAGTGCTGAGCACCCGGTTGCCTTTCTTCGCATCTCCTCCCGGTGCGGTGATGTCTACCCAGTCTCCGAAGTTGGAGTAGTAGGCCTTGCGGTAGTCGGCCCCGACGGCTGCGACGTTGAAAATAGGCTCATAGCTGTTGCCGCACACGTTTTTCTCCTCGTTGCCGGCGGCGAAGAAGACTATGCCGCCGCGCATGGGACCGGTCTGCACGCCGTTTTCGTCTACCCCGGCGTATTTGATGAAATAATCCACAGCATCGACGAGACTCTTCGGGGTCGCGGTAGCATGGTCGAAGCCCCAGCTGTTCTGGGATATGACCGCACCGTGGTCGGCGCTCCACTTGATGGCTGCCGCGCCGATGCCGCTTGCCTCACCGTCGAAAATCTGGCAGGACATCAGCTTCACTCCCGGCAGACCTGCGGCCGCGTCGCCTCCGGCTATCCCGGACACCCCGGTGCCGTTGTTGTTGACGGCGGCTATAAGGCCTGCCACATGGGTCCCGTGGTTTTCGGGGTGGATCATGTAGCTGTCGGTGGCGAAATTATAACCGTAGATGGCGTCTCCCTGCTGAGCGGGATTGTGCCACATGTTGGCGGCAAGGTCTTCGTGGCTGTAGTCGATGCCTCCGTCCACCACTCCTACGATGACTTCAGGAGAGCCTGTGGTGATGTGCTTCCACACCGGGAAGATGTTGATGTCGCAGCCTCCGGCCGACGATGCTGCCGTACCTATATTATAATAATGCCATTGAGAAGGCAGCAACGGGTCGTCGAAAGGGTAGGCGGAAGAAGGGGAGGAGGCGGCAACCGGGCCTGCCAGCTCCTCGATCTCCGAGCCCCCGACAATATGGATGAGCGGGTTCAGCTCCACCAGCTCGACGCCCGGTATTGCAATCCAGCCTGAAGCGGCCTTGGTTATGGCCACTGAGCTGTCGTAGTACACTTCGTACCAGCGGTGCAGTCCTTCCTTGCGGGTGCGTTCCTCGAAGCGGCCTGCGTAGGGGAACAGACGGCGCATGCGCACTATGCCCCTGCCGTCGAACGACTTTACGGCCGGCAGCTGTACGCAGCCGTCCTCCCCGGTGATGCTTTCCAGCTCCATGGCTGTCTCCTCGTCGAAAAGGACATTCAGCAGTACGGGGCTGACTGCGCCTGTGGGAAGATCCGCGCCGATTATTCTCTCCCGAGAGGTGATGTCGCCGGAAAGCATGTCATCACCTATCCCCCATGCGGTGCAGGCCGACAGGATGCAGACCATGACTGACAGCAAAATCAGTCGAAATATGTCGTTTTTAGTCAATTTTCGACGTGTTTAACGAACATAGAAATATAGTAAAAATTCTTAAGAATTTAAAGCAGTATTAATGAAAAATGTCAAAATGTTAAAGAAAATAATTCAAAAACAACGATTTAGTTATGCGTAGCCCCTGTTTCATATTTGGATTTCTGAAAAAAAATGTCGAAATTGCGCCGAATTATTGTTTGATGGAATATTGTTTTCAAATTGAGTCAAATTGTTAATTCTATATAATCTAATGTTTAATCTAAAGAAATGCTTATGAAAAAAGCGAAACTGTTCCTCAGCGCATTGTTTGTGCTGATTGGCTCAACTCTTCTCGCTCAGAACGTACAGGTATCCGGTACCGTACGTGACAAAGCAGGAGAAGCGGTAACAGGCGCAGCTGTCCAGCTCAAGGGAAGCACGACAGTCTACTCTGTAACCGACAACCTCGGAGCCTACAGGATTTTGGTCCCTTCAAATGGCACACTCGTTGTGACCTGCCTTGGTTTCCAGACTCAGGAGGTTCCCGTTCAGGGTCGTGCAGTTATCGATGTCACCTTGGAAATTGACACCGAGATGCTGGACGAAACCATCGTAGTGGCTTTCGGTAGGTCTACAAGAGAGGCCTTCACCGGTTCTGCCAAAGTGCTGGACGATGAGAAGCTGTCACTCTCACAGGTTACCAACGTAACCGACGCCCTCGCCGGTCAGGTAGCTGGTGTGCAGCTCATATCTTCAAACGGTGCGCCTAACGCATCTGCTACTATCCGCGTCCGCGGTATTTCTTCTATCAACGCCGGTAAGGATCCCCTTATCGTTGTCGATGGTGTTCCTTATGACGGTAGCTTGAACAATATCGCTCCCAGCGATATCGAGTCTATGACCGTGCTTAAAGATGCTGCATCTAACGCCCTGTACGGTGCCCGTGGTGCCAACGGTGTCATCATGATCACAACCAAGAAAGGTCGTCCCGGCCAGGCTATGGTTACTCTTGATGCAAAGGTTGGTGTCAACACCCGTGCTCTCCAGGAGTATGAGACTATCTCTGATCCCCGCGGTTACTACGAGCAGCACTACAAAGCTCTCTATAACTACTACACCGCAGCTGACGGCCTCGGCCTTACAGATGCTGCAGCTTATATCCGCGCAAATGAAAGCTTGTTCGACGCAGCAGCCGGCGGACTTGGTTATCAGGCTTACACAATTCCTGAAGGTCAGTTCGCTATCGGCCGCAACGGCAAGTTCAATCCTGCTGCAAAGGAAGGCTATGTAATGGGTGATTTTATGATCAAGCCTGACAACTGGGCTAAGGAAGCTTATCGCCAGGGTCTCCGTCAGGATTACACTCTTACAGTTTCCGGTGCTCAGAACAGGATGACATACTACTCATCACTGAGCTACCTCAACAATCAGGGTATCATCGAGAAGTCTGACTACAAACGTCTTTCTGCTCGTTTGAAAGCTGATTACCAGGCTAAGGACTGGTTGAAGATCGGCGCCAACATGTCATACACCAAGTTCGAGAGCAACTCTCTGAGCAACAACGGTTCTGAAGGATCTACCGGTAACATCTGGGCTTATACTTCTCAGATCGCTCCTATCTATCCTCTCTATATCAGAAATGCCAACGGCAGCCAGTATATCGACGGTAACGGCATCGCCGTTCTCGACCATGGTAACGGTAACCTTGGTACTGGTGGTATCCCCGGCACTTCACGTCCGTTCATCACCGATGCCAACCCTCTGCTTGCCCTCCGTTACAACACCAACAACGACGAAGGTAACGCCCTTTCAACCCAGGGTTACATCGACGCTGAGATCCTCAAAGGTCTCGTGCTGACAGTCAATGCTTCTGCAAACCTGGACGAAAGCCGTACCAACTATGTTTACAACCCGTACTACGGCCAGTTCCGTACTACTGAAGGTACTGTAAGCATGTATCACACCCGTTCATACGCATGGAACACCCAGCAACTCCTCAACTACACTCATGACTTCGACCTCCACACTCTTGAAGTGATGCTCGGACATGAGTACTACAGCAGAAAATACTATCTGTTGGGCGCTGACAAGAACCACATGTTCTCTCAGGACAACAAAGAGCTCGACGGTGCAGTAGTTGACGGTCAGGGTGCTACTTCATACCAGACCCACTACAACAACGAAGGTTACTTCAGCCGCGTCCAGTACGACTACGCTGACCGCTACTTCGTTTCTGCTTCTTTCCGTAGGGATGCATCTTCTAAGTTCCTCCCCGAGAACCGCTGGGGTAGCTTCTGGAGCGCATCTGCAGCATGGATCATGAGCAAGGAGCCGTGGTACAATGTAAACTGGCTTAACGAACTCAAGTTCAAGGCTTCTATCGGTAGCCAGGGTAACGACGACATCAGCAGCTACCTTTACACCGATATCTTCGACATCGTTCCTTCTGACGGCGCTGTTTCAACTCTGTTCAGCAGAAAAGGTAACCCGGACATCACCTGGGAGACCAACACCAACATAAACGCCGGTATCGAATTCGGAATGTTCAACGACCGCATCACCGGTGGCATCGAGGTTTACGACCGCAAGACCACCGACATGCTGTTCCCGACTCCCGTACCGCCCTCACAGGGTTATTCATCAATCTGGAAGAACGTCGGTGACATGGACAACTGGGGTGTCGAGGGTGACTTCAACTTCGGCCTCGTCCGCAGCCGCAACGTTCAGTGGGATTTGAACCTCAACGTTTCTTATCTGAAGAACACCGTTACTTACCTCGCCGACAACGTGAAAGACTCTAAGGTTTACGATGCTCAGGGCAATGAGTACGAAGGTTTCACCAGCGGCAACTTCTTCGTTGCTGAAGGTGCTTCAATGTATACCTGGTATACTTATGAGTTCGCAGGTGTAGATCAGAACACCGGTAAGTCTCTCTGGTATAAGGACGTCCTCGACGAGGAAGGCAACCGCACCGGCAAACGTGAGACCACCGATGTATATTCACAGGCAACCAAGTACTTGACCAACGTGTCAACTCTTGCTCCTGTATACGGCGGTTTCGGTACCACCCTCCGCGCATACGGCTTCGACTTCGCTATCAACTTCACTTATCAGCTTGGTGGCAAGCAGTATGATAATACCTATGCAAGGTTCATGTATTCACCTACCTCTAGCCAGACCGGTTACAACTTCCATGTCGATCTGCTCAACGCCTGGACTCCGGAGAACAAATCTTCAGATATTCCTCGCTTCCAGTATGGTGACTCTAACTCAAACTCTACATCTACCAGATTCCTCACTTCTGCTTCATATCTGAATCTGCAGAACGTCAATCTCGGTTACACCCTCCCGGAAAGGCTTACTTCCAAGGTCAACATTGCTGCAATCAGATTCTATGTAGCTGCAGAAAACCTGTACTACTGGTCAGCACGCAAGGGTTTCGACCCTCGTCAGAGCTTCTCTTCTGCAACCAGCGCAGCTAACTATTCTCCTATGAGAACCGTTTCTGGTGGTATTACTCTTAAATTCTAAATGACAGGAGGATATATTATATGAAAAAAATAATAACATCTCTGCTTCTGGCATCTGCTGCTATTTTCTCTTTGTCAAGTTGTATCCAGGAAACATTCCCTCTGGAAGCATCAGCGACATCTGAGCAGCTGGCACAGTCACCTTCAGCTATGCAAGGTTCCGTAGACGGTCTGGTTGCACAGACATATCAGCCTTACTTCTTCTACGGCAGCTCTAACCAGCTGGAATACGATATCTCATACGCCGGACTTCTTATTACCTACGCACGTATGACCAACGACCTGGTCAACAACTCCAAGACTATCGGTTACGACTGGTGGTGCGGTTATGTAGGTGCATACGGATACGTTATGAACGCTGACAACAACCGTCAGCTTGTTCCGTTCAAGACTTTCTACAAGATCATCAAGAGCTGTAACGACATCATCGGCCCTCTGGCAAGCGCTGAAGAGCTGAATGAAGAACAGAAAGCATACCTTGGAATCGCCTACACATACAGGGCCCTCATGTATCACGACATGTACAACGTGTATATGCCTGCAGTCAACAAATATGCTGACTACTCAAAGGTTGAAGGCCTTACTGTTCCTATCGTAGTTTCAAGCGCCGAGGAAGAGCCTTCTTACAAGAGCGCACGTGCTCCTAAGGATGTACTTGCTGAATTCGTTCTCTCTGACCTTGACAAGGCTGAGGAACTTCTTGCAGATTACAATCCTCCTACCGGACGTTATCCCGGCCTCGCCGTTGTCTATGGTCTCAAGGCCAGGATGTACATGGCAATGCTGGATTATGCACATGCTGCCGAATTTGCCCGCAAGGCTATCGACAAATCTGGCAAGACCCCTCTGACCGAGGCTGAGTGGAGCAGTCCTACCCAGGCTTTCTGCGATGCTAGCGGCAACAACTCATGGATGTGGTACTACTCAATTTCAGGTAACAACATGGGTAACCTCTGTAACCCTACCGGATTCCTCGCAGGTGAGGCAGACTGGGGTTACAATTCACTGACCAAGTATTCTCTCCACAAGTGGATCTATGACCGCATCAACCGCAGCGACTTCCGCAAGAAATCATTCATCGATCCCGACCGCGAGACTTATCCTGCTTCTTACTACAAGTGGGCTGACCAGACTGGTTTCCTTGCTGACTATCCTTTCGACGAACTTCCTGATTATTTCTCAATCAAGATCCGTTGCAAAGGCGGTGACTGGACTACTTACTCAGTAGGTGGCGCCGTTGACTGGCCTATGATGCGCGTTGAGGAAATGTACCTCATCGAGGCTGAGGCTATCGGTATGAGCCAGGGCGAAGATGCAGGTATCGCTAAACTCGAGTCATTCATGCAGACTTATCGTGATCCTGAGTACTCATACGCAAAGGCTAAATCTACTTTCAACCAGGGCTTCGTGAAGAATTTCCAGGAGGAAGTTCTTTTCCAGAAGAGGGTTGAATTCCTCTGCGAGGGTGTAGGTTTCTTTGATGCCAAACGTATCCGTCCGGGTATGACTACCTGGTATAAGGGCTCTAACGTCATCCACGATACTATGAAGTACAAAATGGAAGAGGCTAGCCCGTACTGGACTTTGGTAATCCCGACCGACGAAATCGAGAACAATGATTACATCATCAAAGCAGATGACGTTGTTACTGAGATCGAAGGCGTGAAGACTACTCCTAACAACCCGGATCCGACTCAGTCGGTTGCCAATGACACAACAACTTACTAGGATTAAAAATTAGTAGTGATATGAAAAAGATATTTAAAGCAATCCCTGCTCTCGTCGTTGCTTTGGCAATGGTCGCCTGCACCGAAGGTTACCAGTACACTCCGGCTGAACCGGAAGCTGTCAAGCCTTTCGTAACTGCAGACTTGACTGCTCCTCGCAACCTTGATGTCGATGGTTCAAACATCCTCGTTCCGTTTGTAAGGACCAGCGCTGACGGTGACCTGACTGTCAATCTTTACCTTGACGATCCTACAGGTCTGTTCTCACTTGTAAACTCTACCATTACATTCCCTAGTGGTGAAACTACTGCCAATGCTGAAGTAGCGTATTCATACGATGCACTCGATGCAAGCAGCACATATTCATTCGCAGTTGGTATCGCATCAACCGAGAATCTCTCTGAATACCTCCCCGCTGCATTGCCTATCTCTTGCAAGAAGGCATGGCAGAATCTTGGTATCTGCCAGTTCTATGATGACTGGTGGGTTGGCGGTCCTTATGAGAAAGTCCTTCTCAAGGCCCCCGACGGATCAGAGACTTATCGTCTGATGGAGCCCTGGACCAAGGATGAGTGTGATGCAGCCGGTATGACTTTCGTCAGCCAGCTTCCTTACCTCGAGTTCTACATCGATGAGGAAGGTATCATCACCTACGCTGAGCGTCTCGATATGGGCTTCACCTACTCAGGTATGACCTGCCACATGCTTCACCCGACTGCTCGCGGTGACGCTGAAAGCGCAGCTGAGAACACTATAGTAGCGGAGAATGTACTCCAGTTCTGCTGGTATCCTATCGTAAACTATAACCCTAGCACCGGTGGATTCAGCTGGTGGGGTGTAACAGCTTACGCTTATCTTTCTCTCCCTGGCGGACCTGACTTGTCTGAACTGCTAGGTCTGTAGTGTCCTGCTGGTGAAAATACCAGTTTTTAAGAACCCGCCCCTTTCAAGGGCGGGTTTTTATTTGTATTTTTGCAAGCTACCCGCTTTGCGAATTATAATATGAAGAAATACATACTTCTTCTTGTGCTAGCCCTGGCGCTGCCTCTTGCATGCAGCCGCGACATAGAGCCTGCTACGGACGGCAGTAAGGCTACCGCTTCCGTGCGGGAAGCTTCTTCAGCGTTCATCCCGGGTTCTGTGATAGTACAGCTGGACGAAGAGCTTGCAGACAGGATGGCCAGCGAGGCGCCGGACACCAAAGCCGCAGCGCTTGTGTCTGAGCTGGCAAGCCTTGGAGTTACGAAATATGAGCGCCTTTTCCCGGATGCCGGAGAGTGGGAGCCCAGGCACCGCCGTGCCGGCCTGCACTGCTGGTACAGGCTGTCCTTCGCCCCTGAAGGTCGCCCTGCTACAAAAGCAGCCAACGACTTTTCGACCGTGCCCGGGATCATATCTTCCCGTCCGGAGCGCAAGATCCGTTCTACGTCTTATTTCAACGACCCTTTCGCCACAAGGCAATGGGACCTGGACAGCGAAGGTATGATGGGTACGTCTGTAAAGATCGGCAGCGACATCAATGTAGTGCCGGTGTGGGACAATTTCACGGCCGGCTCATCTGATGTGATAGTGGGAGTGCTGGACACTGGAATACAGATCGACCATCCCGACCTGGCTGCTGTCTGCATCCCCGGCGGCGAGAACGGCAGCAAGTGTTTCATATACGGCCTCGAAGGATACAATATTCCCCCCGACGACCATGGTACGCATGTGTCAGGAGTTATAGCTGCGGTCAATAACAACGAATTAGGCATCAGCAGTATAGCCGGAGGAAGAGACGGCAAGGGCGGCGTACGGATCCTGGCCTGTCCTTTCATGCTGGAAGGTCAGTTCAAAGACATTGACGGCAACCCCTACGCGGCTATGGCCTGGGCTGCCGACCACGGCGCAGTGATTTCACAGAACAGCTGGGCCATGGTATATAACACCGAGGCTGAAGCCAAGGCTGACAATGTAGGCGCCATGGGGCCTGCAATCGATTATTTCATCCAGTATGCCGGCTGCGACATGGACGGCAACCAGCGTGCTGACAGTCCGATGAAGGGTGGCGTCGTAATCTTCGCGGCGGGCAACGAGTCATGGTCCATAGGCTGGCCGGCCGCGTACGAGAATGTAATCGCAGTCGGAGCTACGACTTCACAGTGCACACGTACGAGCTATTCGAATTATGGCCCCTGGGTGGACATCTGTGCTCCAGGCGGTGACGGGAGCGGTACGACCCAGATTTTCAGTACCGTTGCCGACAGTAAATATTCATTCATGATGGGCACGTCTATGGCCTGCCCTCATGTTTCCGGCGTTGCAGCGCTGATTGTTTCCTATTACGGCGGCCCCGGATTCACGAACGAAATGCTGAAGGACCGCCTTCTGCGCGGGGCCAATCCTCGGAAAGTCAGTCAGAACCAGATGATAGGCCCCATGGTGGACGCCCTGGGCTCCTTCACCCTCGACGGTAAAGAAGCTCCCGAGGCTGTTTCAGATTTGTCTGCCTCCGCTTCTACAAATATGGTTTCTATGTCCTGGTCTGTAACGCCAGATCCTGACGACAAGAAAGCATTCGGATATCTGGCGCTGGCTTCTAAGGACTCCTCAGCGCTTGCGAAGGTCGATCCGCGCGCCATCGCAGACTCGGTCTTCACATGTATGAACGTCGAAGTGAAGACACGCGCTGTCGGAGACACTCTTGTGACTGTCATGCAGGATCTCGAATTCGACACACAATACTATGTGGCTGTCGTCGCATACGACTATCAGCGCAATTATTCAGCACTCTCGCAGATCCGCTCCGTACACACCGGCAGGAACAATCCTCCGGTGATAAAGACTGACTATGCCGGGGATTACCGCGTCAAGCCTTTTGAGAAACTTTCGGTAGAGTATTCTGTCAGCGACCCCGACGGACATAATTTCACGGTAACGGTGGATCCCGGTTCGTATGCATTCACCTATAAAGTTTCTTCAGGGGCGGTCCAGGCAGCCATTACCGGCAATGCAGCCCCAGCTGGCAAGTACACTGCCCACATAGTCGCCAAAGACAGCTATCAGGATTCCACCGATTATGTCATAGAGTATGAGATACTGGAGAACCACGCTCCCGTCGTCATAGCAGAAATGCCCGACATGCGCTTCACCAGCACAGGAGAGAGCAAGACCTTCGACCTTGCCAAGTTCATAAAGGACGAAGACGGTGAGAAGCTTTCCTATAAAGTAAACGTGTCCGACCAGAGTGTGGCCCACCTCAATGCCTCCGGCAACACATTGACGCTCACCTTGCTGGGCTATGGCCTCACGACCGCGACTGTTACTGCCACAGATGCCTGCAAGGCTTCCTGCTCGTTCTCCTTCAAGGTCCTGATACGAGATGGCTCTCAGCCAGTAGACATCTATCCCAATCCTGTAATAAACAATCTGAACATACGTCCCGACAAGGATGATAATATAAAAGTGACAATTACCAACAAGGCAGGAGCGAAGGTCTGGTCTGAGGCTGTAGACGCAGGGCCTTTCAATCCGCTGCAGATCGATATGTCCGGCATGCCAGGCGGCATGTACTATGTCAAGATTGTGGGGGCAGGTGTTGACGATATATACCCGATTGCCAAGAAATGAGTGATATGAAAAAGATATTAATTATCCTGTCATCAGTATTGCTCTTCCAGCTTGCATCCGCACAGGCTGTCCCGGCGCTGCTCATACCCTCGGACACCCGTTCGATGGCCCTTGGCGGCGTGACGATGCAGCCCGAAGCTGACAAGCTGGATGTGCAGGCGTTCTACGGAATGTGGGCGCCGAAGACAGCTGACAATACCATGATAGGCGGCAATGCATTCATACGTATCGGCGAGAAAATCGGCGTTACGCTCGAAGGCCGTGTTTTCAAGGACAAACCTTACGAACTCACCACTGCGCAGGCCTTGCCGGCCGGGTCGTCATTCAGCCCCATGGACTTGATTGTCGGCGCAGGTGCTTCATACAGACTTACCGAGGCCTTCACCGTCGGGGCGAAAGCACGCATGGTGTCTTCGGCTATTGCATCAGATGCCAAAGGTTCGGCCTTTTGCGGCGACTTGTCAGTCAATTACGCCAAAGATTTCTATTCTGCTACGGTAGCTATGCGCAATCTGGGAGGGAGGATCAGCTACGGAGGCGCAGCATATTCTCTTCCTGCCCTGGCTTCTCTGCAGGGTGCGGTTGAACCTGTTAAAGGCCTTAATGTTGCTGCAGAGGCAGATTATCTTTTCGCAGGCAGTCTGATGGCCTCTCTGGGGCTTGAATACGGCATCGCCGACATCGTTTTCCTCCGCGGCGGCATCCACTACTGCGACGCTGCGAATGGAATCCCCACCCATGCTTCCCTCGGACTGGGCGTGCAGTTCGCCGGAGTGCATCTCGACGCTGCCTTCCTGACAGCTTCCAAGACTCTCCGCAACAGCCTCATGTTCACCCTCGGTTACTCATTCTAATTATCTGCCTTATGAAAAAGTTTCTGGCCGTTTCTTTCCTGTCCATTTTCGTGCTGGCCGCATCTGCTCAGGAGGCCGTCATGTCTTCGTGGCCGTACCTCTATCCTGAGTTCGTGGCGGGAACAGTCCTGCTGAAGGACGGCAGCAAGTACGAAAGACAGCTGAACATCCATGCAGGCAAGGGCAGGCTGCATTTCATAGACGGAGCCAATATCAGAGAGGCGGACAGTAACGACATCTTGCTGGTGGAGCTCGGCGGTGACAAGTTCACCGCTTTGGACGGCAATATAGTCAAGGTTGTGGGAGACCCCGAGAAGGGATATGTGGCTGTGCGCACATCGATAGATTACCAGAAGATGAACGAGACCGACGGCCCCTACGGCACAAAGGTAGACGCCGGAGCCACCCTGACCATGACGACCTTCGACCTTACAGGAGTGTCCAGCAGCTACACCGAGCTGCAGCGCAACCGCAACGAGGGCGTACAGATGCCGCTGAAGAATGACTATTACCTGGTAGTCGGCGGCAAGGCTATAAATGCTTCGAAAAAGGCAGTGGAGAACAGCCTGGATGCCGCCGGCAAGGCTGCTTTCAAGACATATCAGAAACAGAACAAGATAAGATGGCAGGATACGGCCAGCCTCCTGATGCTGGTGGATTTCCTCAATGGACAGTAGAGTATGAAGATCAGACCGATTCTGTTTGCGGCAGCTGTCATGCTGCTTCCATTCAGTTGTCAGAAAAATGAAGATATAATAGTAATTCCCCAGCAGGAGGAAGAGGTTATAGTGACCCAGGACGGCGTGGAGTTGCAGACATCCGCTCTGGAGCAGGGCCATGTAAGGTTGCAGCTTTCAGATGAGATGACGGCTCTGGCGGAGACCGACCCTGAGGCTTTCCAGCAGTTGTTCCGCTCGCTGGGTGTGAAGTCTCTCGAAAGGACTTTCCCGGATGCAGGCAAATTCGAGAAACGCAGCCGCGCTGAAGGCCTGCACCGCTGGTATGACTTGTACTTCGACGAGGAGATGCCGCTGACAAAGGCCGGCAAAGAGTTGTCGCTGATAGACGACCTGGGATATGTGGAATACCGTCCCAAGATTGAACGTATAAAGAGCCAGGATGTGGGCTGGAGGAGTGCCTCCCCCGGGCTTTTCACTTCCGACATCTCCCAGACCAAGAAGACCACTGTCGACATTTTCGACGATCCGTATCTCTCGCAGCAGTGGCACTACTACAACGACGGCAGCTATCATGCTTCGAAGGCTGGCTGCGATATCAATGTCCTGCCGGTGTGGAGGGTAGTCACAACGGGAAGCCCTGACGTCATCATATCGGTGGTGGACGGAGGTGTCGACTTCCGCCATGAAGACCTTGCATCCAATATGTGGCATGACCCCGACTATCCCGACAGCTTGGTTTGCGGCTTCAATTTCGTCCACAGGGACAGGCCTATAGAGCCGGAAGACCACGGTACGCACGTGGCCGGCACCATAGCTGCCGTCAACAACAACGGCATCGGTGTGAGCGGCGTTGCGGGTGGTAATTATGCTGCCGGACAGCCTGGCGTCAGGATTATGAGCTGCCAGATATTCATACAGGAAAGCGACCGTGTCACCGGAAACTCATCGGCAGCCATCAAATGGGGTGCAGACCACGGTGCAGTGATCTCCCAGAACAGCTGGGGCTATAACGGCGGCACCAACGGCAAGGTTCCCCAGTCCGACATGGATGCCATTGATTATTTCAACAAATATGCTGGTGTTGACGAAAACGGTAACCAGACAGGCCCTATGAAGGGCGGTGTGGTATTCTTCTCTGCCGGCAACGAGCATTGGAGATTCTCCGCACCTGCGGCTTATGAGGGCTGTGTGGCGGTGGGTGCAGTTGATGCCAGATACAAAGCTGCAAGCTATTCCAATTACGGCGAATGGGTCGACATCGCGGCTCCCGGCGGAGATACTGACTACAGCGGTCCGGCCATTCTCAGCACTGTCACAAACAACAAGTACACCTTTTATGAGGGCACTTCCATGGCCTGCCCCCATGTCTCGGGTGTCGCTGCTCTGATACTCTCCGTACTGGGCGGTCCGGGATTCACCAGGGATATGCTGATTGACAGGATCCTGAACAATACTACGAATCTGGCGATACACGGTACGACCGATATAGGCAATCTTGTAAATGCCTATGCGGCCATAGAGGGTTCCAGCAAGATACCTCCGCGCCCGGTGAAAGATGTCGAGCTGTCCGTAGTGAGCAACCGCATCCATTTCAAGCTGAAGGTTCCAGCCGACCCTGACGACGGCACGCCTTACGGCATCACTGCATGGTACGACACGACTCAGTTCACATCGCTGGTCGACTTGCCGTCCATGTCCTTCGAAGTGGGTGACCTTGTCGCAGGAGATTATATGGAAGGGGATGTCGACGGTCTGGAATTCGAGAAGGAATATTACATCGGGTTCGATGCATACGACCTGTCGGCCAACCACAGCGAGCTGACGGAGATGTGGCGGGTGAAGACTGGCCCTAACACTCCTCCTGTGATAAAGGGCGAAGCGTCGCTGGACAACGTGGTGGTGAAGTATTGCGAGACCAAAGAGATAGGCATCAAGTACTACGATCCTGACGGGCATGATGTGACATTAGCTTTCAGTGACAATTCAGGCCGCTGTGCAACTGTGACCGACATGCCGGAGCAGGGCAGATGCGTGGTGAAGATAAAAGGAAGCGATGAAATGGCCGGCAGCTATGCCTTCACCATGAAGGTGACTGACAGATATGGCCTGTCCACTTCATTGGAAGTTCCGTATACCATCAAGCACAACACTCCGCCGAAGGTCCTGAGGGAAATCGGCAACATGGTCCTGGACCTGTATAAAGACAAGAGGGTCGTTGCGCTGAAAGATTTCTTCTACGATGACGACGGCGAGCCGCTGGCAGTGAGCTATACCGTCAGCGACAAATCGGTATTGAGGATTACCGAGACGGCCATGAACGGACTTGCGCTCACCCCGCTGTCGCAGGGACTGGTCGATGTCGTCGTGTCCATGACGGACGGCATGGGAAAGGTTGCGTCTTCTGCCTTCAAGGTGCTCGTGCGTGATAATACAGTGCCGTTTGACGTCTATCCCAATCCTGTCACCGACGGCAGGCTGTATATCCGCGGCGGTGCGGCCTCGAGCGTGAAGGTGCTTGTAAGCGGCCCTTCAGGAGCTGCGGTTTTCAACGGCAGCATCGACATAGACCCGTTCGCCCCGTCGGTAATAGACCTCAGCGGGTGCTCTACGGGAGCATACAGCGTGAAGGTTTCAAATGACAAAGAGAGTGTATCAACAACTATAATAAACATACACAATGATTAGAAAGATATTGGTGTCGGTGATGTTGCTGCTGTCCGCCCTGTCGCTCAGAGGGCAGAGCGTATCGTTCGTGAACATGCCGGACAATGCCCGCAGGCTGGCCCTGGGCGGCACGGATGTCTCTTACTCAGTGTCAAGGCTGCCTGAAAGGGGGTATCGCGGTTCTGTCGAGGCCACTTACTTCATGTGGGAGCCCGGCTCGCTCAATCTGTACATGCTTGACGGATATGCGAGGTTGGGAGAGAAACTGGCCCTGAGCGCCAAAGGCAGGCTGCACAGCATCAAGTCTTATGTGGAAATGGATGGTAACGGCAACCTTGGCAAGACCTACAAACCGTCGGAGTATATGTTCGGAGTCGGTCTACATTATCGCGTCGGTGGTAACATTTCCCTGCTTGGCCAGGTCAATTTGATTTCTTCGAATCTTGCAACTAACTTTACAGGAAAGACTGTGGCTGCGGATATCGGGGTGGCTTATGACATGAATGATATTTCGTTCGCCCTGACGGCGAGGAACCTCGGGCCGGACTTGAAATATGCTGGGTCGCTGCACAGCAATCTGCCGATGGTCGTGATGCTGGGTGCAGAGAAGTCCTTCGGCCTGGGCGGCAACGGCCTCGATGTCGCAGTGGATGCGGGCTACATGCCTCTGCATTCATGCTTTTTAGCTAAGGTGGGCGCCAGTTTCTCGATACAGTATCTGGTCGATATAATGGCCGGTTACCATTTCAGCGGCAACAATGCGGTAGAGCCTAGTTACGCTACCGTGGGCCTCGGTCTTAATGTGAGTGCTTTTGAACTTAGTGCGGCATATATTATTTCATCATCCAGCTGGGCGCCAAGGAATTCCCTGGCTTTCACGCTTGGAGCAAGGTTTTAAGAGTGATGAACTGCAGGACAGAAGAGGCATACAACCAGCTGATAATCCATGTGGAGCCTGACGGGCGTGCTGCCTGCGAGCAGGTGGCTGCCCTCAACAAGGCTTATGGGGATTATGTGGCCGGCATGGCTTCCCTTGGCGATGCCAGGCGTGCCCTGCTGGGCCGCTATTTCGCTCCGGCGGAGGATCTGCCGTTCCTGGAAGGCTTCTCCTGCGCAGGCCAGCTGCCCGCCGAAGGCGGCTGTGCGCTGTGGGTTATGTTCACTTCTGACGACAATTACATCTACACTCCGATACTGTACGACAGGGCAGGGAGCGATTCTGCCGCGAATACGCTGTGCATCTTTGAAGAATACTCCCGCATCCTTGCCGCCAGCGGCCTTACTCTGAAAGACAATTGCGTGAGGACCTGGTGCTACGTGGAAGACATTGACAATAACTACAAGGGATTCTACAAGACCCGCACTGCATTTTTTGCTGAGAACGGGTTGACTCCCGCGACGCATTACATAGCAAGCACCGGCATCGCCGGTACCATGCCTGCAGGCTGCGGTGTGGTGGGGATGGACGCCCTGGCCGTGAAGGACCCTGCGCTGGCCGCTGTCAGGTATCTGAAGGGAAGCACCAATCTGGGCCGCACCGACGCGTACGGCGTGACGTTCGAGAGGGGTGCCGTGCTGACGCTCGACGGCTGCAGGACCGCCCTTATCAGCGGCACTGCAAGCATCGACACTGCCGGCCATGTGCTTCATGTGGGCGATGTGAAGGCTCAGTCGCTGCGTGCCTGGGAGAACATCGGCGTGCTGCTGGAAGAGGCCGGCATGTCGTTCGGCGACGTGACGGTGGCTATTACGTACGTCCGCAACCGCGAGGATTGCGCCGTGGTACGAAGGCTGTACGAAGAGCGTTTCGACAGCCGGATTCCTCATTTGTTCCTGCATGCTCCCATCTGCCGTCCCGACTGGCTGATGGAAACAGAATGCATAGCTGTAAAACGATAATACGATGGGCAAAGGACAGAAATTCAAGACAGGATATATGAAGTACGAGAGGGTGTTCTGGTCAGCGCTGTTGGCCGTGGTGCTCTTCCCGGTCCTGGCTTTCGCCTTCAAGGACGTGCTTGCGCGTTTCGGAGAGCTGAGCCTCTTCATCTATGACCGCTCTTTCTTCAATGATACGGTGCTTAAGGCAGGCGGCTTTCTGGAGTATATCTCTTCTTTCATGGCGCAGTTCCTGATCATCCCATGGCTGGGCGCTCTGCTTGCCGTGCTGCTCTGGGAGGCAGTCTACTGGCTGTCCTTCAAGGCTTTCGACATCCCGCGCGGGTTCAGCATCTACGCTGCGATCCCGGTTGCCATGCTGCTGGTTACGATAATGGGCTATGGCGACAAGGTCAACGTGCTGCTCTACCGCAATGTTTTCTATACCGCGACCCTCGGCTATCTGGCCTGCCTCGCCATTCTGCTGCTCTGCCGCCCTCTGCGCTGCTTCCCTCTGAGGATGGCAGTGATGGTGGCTGCCGGCGTTGCGGGATATTTGCTTTTCGGCGCCTACGGCTTGCTCGGTGTCGCTCTGGTTACCCTCAGCCAGATCTCCCATGAGCGTTCGGCTGTGAAGGCTCTGGTGGCCCTCGTCCTGGCTGCGGCTGTCATAGTATTGCTGCCGATGGCCTGCGGACGCAACTGGATTGCAGGCGTTCCTATAGTCGAATTCTACAACTACGACAAGGTCAATGTGTTGCCATACATTCTGCTGGCTGCGTTCCCGCTGCTGTATGCACTGCTTAACAGGGGCAATGCTTCTGACAGCAAGCATAAGACCTACTGCATCACTCTCAGCCTGTCGGTTCTGTGTTCCATGTGTCTTATCTGCGACCTGATGTGGAAGGCCGACTCTGAGTACAGGGCCGAGACTGCAATGTACACTGCTCTGTTGAGGCAGGATTACAACAAGGTCGTCAAGATATATGACAAGGTTGTGAAAGGGGAGGATGGCCTTAATGCCAGCTCCTACGAGTCGCTTATGAAGAAGGTTGGGAATCTGGGTGGCGACGAGCGGCGCGACCTCTATGCTGAATATTACTTCAAGACATACCAGAGGCCTTCGAGGCTGGCAACTGAGCTGCGTATGCTGGCAATTACCTACATGGGCGAGAGTGGCAACCTGCTGTTCTCCGCTCCGCAGGGGCTTGTGAGCGAGGAAGACACCCCGTTCGTCAGTCAGTACGGCCCTACCATCTACCGCTACTGGGGCTTGTTCAACAGCGCATTCGTCTGGACAACGTCTACCGCCATCCACGGCGGATGGTCTTATTACAACCTCAAGGAGGCTGCTCTGGCCATGCTGCTGGCCGGCAACAACACCGCCGCGGCCAAGTACCTCGACATCCTCGACAAGACTCTGTTCTACTCAAAGTGGTCGCGTGCTCACCGTAAGTATCTGACCGACGAAAGACAGCTTCGTGAAGACTATGCTCAGCATTACAAGCTGGTATGCCCCGTCGAAGACAGGTTCTACTCCGAGAACGGACAGATCGAGCTCAAGATCATGGAGCACTTCGCTCTCTTCGAGCAGCCTGACGTGATTTACATGACTCCCGAGTATTCGGAATGCTCGGTGCTCTGGGCTATGCTGTCGAAAGATATAGATGCCTTCTGGCATGCTCTGGACAATTATTACGGCATCAACATGCCTGAGACTCTGCCGCGCTATTATCAGCAGGCGGCATATCTCTATTCGGTGCTTGCAGGCGACAACATTGCCGCCAACCTGCCGATAGGCGACGATGTGCGCCGGCAGTATGATGCCTTCGCCACCTATATGACTACACATCAGGGCTCTGTCGACGAGCTGCGCAGCGAGAGCTACAAGCGCTTCGGCAAGACGTTCTTCTATTTCTACTTCTTCGTTGACAACTACATTTAATGCATTCCCGCCATGAAAACCATATTTAGAGTATTATCAATCATTTTCGCAGCGGGAATCATGAGCGCCTGCGCCGGTGTGCCGCAGAAGGCTGATCCTGCCGGCCGCGTGCCTGCCATGACTCCGGACTATGCCGGCGTCACCATCCCCTGCAACATCGCACCGCTGACCTTCGCATACGACGAGGGCGGCAGCCGCTATGTTACCGTGTTCTCTGCCGGCGATGAAACCGTGGTTGTCAAAGGGAAGGACAGGGCTGTGCCTTCAGCGAAAGAGTGGAAGAAGCTTCTGGGGGCTGGTTCTAGTGTAAGCGTCGAGACATACATGCGCAAGGATGGCGCCTGGACGCGTTTCGAGCCGTTTGTAATCGATGTGGCTGGAGAGATAGACCAGTTCCTCTCGTACAGGCTTATACCGCCGAATTTCGAGAATTTCGAGCATCTGGCGCTTATTATACGCGACCTGACCAGCTACGACGAGAGGGAGTTCTACAACAACGAACTGCTGAAAGAGGGGAGCCAGGTGCAGTGCATGAACTGCCACCATTTCCGCAACTACGGCACCGACGAGATGCAGATCCATGTGCGCCAGTACCTGGGTGGAACGATGATCCTGCGCGGCGACGATATCCGCAAGATCAACATGAAGAACGACTCCACCATTTCTTCCGGTGTTTATCCTGCATGGAATCCCGTCTACGACTACATAGCATATTCCACCAACTTCACCTATCAGGAATTCCACAGCCATGACCGCAACCTGCTGGAAGTTATCGACGACAACAGCCAGCTGATTCTCTACGATCTCGACCGCAACGAGGTGTCGATCATCTATGACGATCCTGACGCTCTGGAATGCTTCCCTGCATGGGCTCCTGACGGCCGCAGGCTGTATTTCACTTCGGCATACATGCCCTATGAAGGCGAGCCGGAACAGAAGACTACATATTTCTACGATCATTACAAGGACATCCGCTACGACCTCTGCTACATAGATTTCGACCCGGAGACACGTTCATGGGGCGAACCGGTCAAGCTTATAGACGCTTCCGCCATGGACAAGAGCATCTCTCTTCCGAGGGTTTCTCCCGACGGCCGCTGGCTGATGTTCGCCATGGCGAATTACGGAGTGTTCCACATCTGGCACGAAGACAGCGACCTTTACCTCCTGGACCTTCAGGACGGCAGCTGGCGCGCTCTTGACGAGATCAACAGCACCCTGCCCGAGAGCTACCACTCATGGTCCAGCACCGGTGAATGGGTAGCCTTCACAAGCCGCCGCGACGACGCCCACTACACCCGCGTCTACTTCGCGCACCACAACGGCGACGGCACCTTCAGCAAGCCCTTCGCCCTGCCGATGAAGAGCCCCCGCTGGTCCACCTTCTTCATGTACTCCTTCAACGTCCCCGAGTTCACCGTCCAGGACATCCCTTACACCGCCCGCGACCTCGCCACCCTGGTCCGCGACACCGAAACCCAAATCATCCCGCCCGCGAAATAAAAAACCGAGGGGATAGAGCAGGGGAGCCTTACGGCTTCAGGTATGGCTCAATCTATTGAAACAATCTCTACTTGCTTCGATAGTATGACCTTACCTTTTCAACTTTGCCAAAACGAATGCGTGTGTACGCCTTCACTTT